>NZ_JAPDCD010000025.1:65125-72214 GCF_027705695.1 Aeromonas sp. QDB62
ATCTGGGACACCCACCTTTTTGACAGCGGCGTAGTGCTGGTCTTGACTTGAGAGGTCACCGTTGAGGGATGCGCCATGACCATTGCCCGTTCACGTCAAATCAGTTTGCAGGATACGCCTTACTACCACGTGGTCAGCCGCTGTGTGCGGCGAGCCTTCCTGTGTGGTGACGATGCCCATTCAGGCCAGAGTTACGAGCATCGGCGTCAGTGGGTGGTCGACAAGTTGGGGCAACTGTCGCGGCTGTTTGCTATTGGCATTTGTGCTTATGCGGTGATGAGCAATCACTATCATCTGGTGCTCAAGGTGGAGCCCGATACCGCAGCCAACTGGAGTGAGCGGGAGGTGGCTGAGCGCTGGGCGGCGCTTTTCCAGTGGCCGCTGTTGGTCAGACGTTGGTATCAGGGGGAGGCGTTGATCGAGCCTGAACTGGCTGTCGTGCAGCAATTGCTGGCCCTATGGCGGGAGCGGCTTCACTCCATCAGCTGGTTTATTCGGCTACTCAATGAAAATCTGGCCCGTCAGGCCAATCAGGAAGATGGTTGCAAGGGCCATTTCTGGGAGGGCCGCTTCAAGAGTCAGGCTTTGCTCACCAAATCAGCCTTGTTGGCCTGTATGGCGTATGTTGACCTCAATCCGATACGAGCCGCGTTGACCGATCGGCCAGAGCAGAGTGACTACACCAGTATCAAACAGCGCCTTGACGAGCCTGCTGCCCCTGAGGTTTTGCCACCACTTTTGCTGCCGTTTGCCAGCCAGGGGAAGCCTGAAGAATTGCCCTATGCCTTCACCGATTACCTGATGCTGGTTGATTGGACAGGCCGTGCTATTCGGCCCGACAAGCAGGGTCATATTCCGGCCCAACTTGAACCCATTCTGGAACGGTTGGGTCTTGATGGTGTTCGCTGGTTGAAACAGGTGACGCTGTTCAGGCGACAAGGGATCAGAGTGGTGGGAGACAGAGATCAATGCCAGCAGTTTGCCCACCACTGTGGCCAGCGGCGATGCCATCAACCACGGCTTTGATTGCTTCGCGTCCACCCTGCCGATAGCTCCGGGTATTGCACATAGTCCAGCAAATGGCTGTGCAGGGGCCGTTGCTTTCTAAACCTGAAAATCTCTCTCACTAGCCAAATTTTGTAGGCATCAGTTCGGATGCACAGACCCTTATGGTGCCTGCAACTGCGCGATAGTGGCTTGCTCCATAAGGTGGGTGTCCCAATTTGAGAAGAAGAAGTAAGAGAAGCCGAGGTGCTCTCTTTGTTCGGTGCCAAGGGGAGAGTTAGCGGCATATCGGAGTGGCAGGCTGGATCTGCGGGACAAATCCTGCGATGGTGCGGGCAGTTATCCGCTTGTCCCGTTATCGAGAGAAAAGGAGTTGAGATGCGCATTGCCATGATTGGTCTGGGGGATATCGCCCAGAAAGCCTATCTGCCGCTGCTGGCGAGCGATGAGCGGGTCACGCCGCTGCTCTGCACCCGCAATCCATCTGTGCTGGAGAAGCTGGCCCGCCAGTATCGGATCGCCGAGTGCTTTACCGATGTGGCGGCCATGCTGGCCAGCCGCCCCGACGCCGTGATGATCCACGCCGCCACTGCGGTGCATAGCCAGATTGCCGAGCAGTGCCTGCGCGCAGGGCTCCCCACCTTTGTCGACAAGCCGCTGTGCGACAATCTGGCCGAGGCCGAAGCGCTGGCCAACCTCGCCGTGGCGCAAGATTGCGCCCTCTTTACCGGCTTTAACCGCCGCTATCTGCCCGCCATGGCCGAGGCCCGTGCCCAGCCGCTGACCGAACTCAATTGGCAAAAACACCGCTTCGCCCTGCCCGGCAAGGCGCGGGATTTTCTGTTCGACGACTTTATCCATGTGCTCGACAGCCTCTGCTTCTATGGCGGCGTGCCACAGGGGGACTTCCATGCGGTATTGCGACCGGATTCGAAGGACAAGCGTCTGTTGGCCGGAGTAAGCGTCAGCTGGCAGAGCGGCGATCGCGCCATCAGCGGCAGCATGAACCGCAGCGCGGGGATCACCGAGGAGCGCATCGATGCCTACGGCGACAACCTCTCCCTGCACCTTGAGAACTGCACCCGCGGCAGCATCGCCCGCGACAAGGCAGCGCAGATGCTGGCCCCCAACGACTGGCAGCCGGTGCTGGCCCAGCGCGGCTTTGCCGCCATGCTGGAGCACTGGTATCAGCAGATTGCAATCGGCAAGGCCGATAGCGAGCTGATCGCCTCCTACCTGCACGGCCACCGGCTGGCGGAGCAGCTGGTCGCGCTGGCTGACAAACGGGGATAAGACAGGCTGGAAGTGCGCGTGGCATGAATGCGCGGTGCGTGAGAAAGACGCATGAAAAACAACGGGGGCCGCAGTTGCGGCCCCTGTTTTATGGGATCAGATGCATTTCACCGGTTTGGGCAGGCCGCCAATCTTGGTCGCCTGCTTGGCGGGCCCTTCCGGGAACAGCTTGTAGAGATAGCGGCTGTTGCCCTTCTCGGGGCCGTACTGTTTCTCCATCGCCTTGACCAGCGCACGGATGGCGGGGGAGGTGTTGAACTCCAGATAGAAGGCGCGCACAAAGCGCACCACTTCCCAGTGCGGCTCCTCCAGCTCGATCCCCTCCTGTGCGGCCAGCACCAGCGCCAGCTCCTCGCTCCAGTCGTTGCTGTTGAGCAGGTAGCCCTTGGCATCGGTCTCGATGAGTTGGCCGTTGAATTCCAGCTGATGTTTTTCGGACGCAGACATGGGGGCTCCTCGCTAATGGGGCTATCAGGATTGGGCGGGCATGGTAGCGCCTTGATCCCCGGTGAGCAACCGGCTCTCGTTGGCCAGATGCAGCAGCTGATCCGCCAGCTCGCTGATCAGGTTGAGCTGCTGGGTCAGCATCAGCTGCTCCTCGCTGCTGTCTGGACTTATCACCGGGCACTGACCCCCGATGGCGCTGGAGGGGTTGCCCGCCAGATGGCCGGCGGCCTGCTCCAGGGTGTGGCAGATGTGGTGGCGCACCTCATCCAGCCCGCTGATGGCCTCCAGCTTGTCGCGATGGGCCCCCAGCGCCGAGATGTAGGAGAGCAGGGCGTGGTTGCGCCAGGTGAGGGTAAAGCAGAGATCGAGGAAGCGGCGGCGCTTTTGCGGCTCCACCAGCATGCTCTGCCAGGCGGTGGCCAGCTCGCTGTCCGCCAGATGGGCGCTCTTGCGCGCCACCCGATAGTCGATGGACTCGTCCCGTTGCTGCTTGAGGCTTGCCAGCACCGCCGAGAGGTAGCGGGCGTTGGCCGAGAGCGAATTGGCGATCAGGGTCGGCAGCCGCTTGTACTGCCAGTCCGGCCACAGCCAGGCCACCAGCCCGTAGGAGATGAGGCAGCCGAGCAGGGTATCCAGCAGCCGCGGCCCGAGGATCGCAAAGCCGATGCCATCGAGCAGGTTGAACGCCATCAGCACGTAGAGGGTGATAAAGCAGACCGCGGCGCTGTAGTTGTTGCGCACCTGGGTGAAAAACAGGAAGGCGGCCAGCCCCATCACCACCAGCTGAACGTGCAGCTCGGGGAAGAGCCAGAGCACCGGAATGCCCACCAGAATACCGGCGAAGGTGCCGAGCATCCGCTGCACCAGTCGGCGGCGGGTGGCGCTGTAGCTGGGCTGGCAGACAAACAGCACGGTCAGCAAAATCCAGTAGCCCTTTTCCAGATCAAAGGCTTGCAGTATGCCGTAGCCGATCACCAGCCCGAGCGACAAACGCAGCGCATGGCGAAACACCATGGAGTGCAAGGTGAGATGCTGCTTGAGCTGGGCCAGCAGCGGCAGGCGGGGCGGGCGAGCCAGCGCGGGCAGCTCCTGCTGCGGCTGTTCGGGGTTTTGCAGCACTTCGGCGCTGCCCAGCAGCTGGTTGATGCTGGCCAGATTGCGGCGCAGGAACTTCATCGGTGTCAGCAGGGTTTTCGGGTAGTGCTGCTTGAGATTGGTGAACTCCAGCTGATCGCCGAGGGCCTCCAGAGTCCAGTGAATACGCTTGTTATGGGCGTAGGGCTTGTGCACCAGAATGGCGTAGCCCAGTCGCTGGCACGCCTCGGAGAGTTGCAGGAAAACCTCCTGAAATCCTTCCAGTACGATGCCCTGCTTGAGCTCCGCCTCCAGCCGGCTGTAGGGGTAGTGGCTGGAGGTGGCGCGCTCGTGAATTTCCAGCGCCAGCAGATAGAGGCGCAGCAGGCTGGCAAGTTCGGGGCTGGCCGGATGGCGGCGGCTCAGGCGGGCGTTGAGGGCCGATTTGGTGAGGGTCAGCGCGCTCACCAGATTGATGTTGAGCTGGGCCAGATTGTGGCGAATGGCCTGGGCGCCGTGCTCGTCCGCCGGGAAGAAGCGGGACTTTTCCAGCAGATAGCGGCCAAGGGCGAAGTAGCTCTGGGCCAGCTGCTCGTGCAGGGTTTTGTAGGGTAGCAGCCAGAGCCAGATAAACGAGACCAGCCCGTACCAGAGGGCACCGGCGCCGAGCGCCAGCGGTTGGTAGAAGAGATCCGGCGCCTTGGCGGCCCCCAGCATGGTGTAGATGGCGATCAGCAGCGAGCCGAAGCTGATGGTGGCGTAGCGGGCACCGAGCGCACCCACCATCACGAAGATAAAGGTGGAGCTGGCCAGCCCAATGGCAAACAGCCAGGGGGTGGGGTAGAGATACTGCACACAGAGGGACGCGAA
Source organism: Aeromonas sp. QDB62 (assembly GCF_027705695.1). Lineage (NCBI taxonomy): Bacteria > Pseudomonadati > Pseudomonadota > Gammaproteobacteria > Aeromonadales > Aeromonadaceae > Aeromonas > Aeromonas sp. QDB62. The sequence goes on from NZ_JAPDCD010000025.1 coordinate 69,815, forward strand.
CATGAAGCAGATGAGCGTCATGGCGAGGTTTTTGAGCCGTCCCCACAGGCTGTCGTCGGTTTCGGCGATGGCGCCCGCCACTACCCCGAGGGAGAGCAGCACGGTGAGCTGGATATTGCCTGTGGCCAGGGTGAAGGCGAGCAGACCGAGAATGGCCAGCAGCACCTTGAGGGCGAAGTAGATGTGACTATCGGTCAGCAGTCGGCGTAACAAACCGGAGAAGTCCATGGGCATGCTAGGCACCACCCTTGAGCGAAGCAAAATCGATGTGACTATCAGTCAGCAGTCGGCGCAGCAGGCCAGAGAGATCCATCGGCATGAGACAGGTGAAACCCTTGATCGAAACGAGAGCGAGATAGTAACCCGCCAAGCGCGAAGTGGCCCTGATCCAAATCAGGGCCACTTCGCTTCATATCCTTGATTTACAACTTATCCTGACAGAAAGAGGAGCCAGTAAAAACCCCGCCGAAGCGGGGTTTCTGATTAGTTGCGGTTGCCGCCAAGCAGGCTCAGCAGGCTCAGGAAGATGTTGTAGATGGAGACATACAGGGTGACTGTGGCAGAGATGTAGTTGGTCTCGCCGCCGCGCACGATCTGCTGGGTCGTCAGCAGGATGGCGCCGGAAGAGAACAGCATGAACATGGCGGACAGGGCCAGGCTCAGGGCGCTCATCTGCAGGAAGATGTTGGCCACCATGGCCACCAGCAGTACCCAGAAACCGACGAACAGCATGCCGCCGATGAAAGAGAGGTCACGCTTGGTGGTCAGGGCATAGGCAGACAGACCGAAGAAGGTGAGCGCGGTGCCGCCAAGGGCGGTCATCACGATCTCGCCACCACCATTGTTCATGTACATGTTGATGATGGGGCCCAGGCTATAGCCCAGCAAACCGGTCAGGGCGAAGGTGAAGACCAGCCCCATGCCGTTGTTGCGATTCTTTTCGGTCAGGAACATCAGACCGTAGACGCCGATCAGGAACACGGCCCAGTGCAGCGGCGGCATGTTCATCACGGTAGCGATGCCCGCCACCACGGCAGAGAAGCCCAGAGTGAGGGAGAGCAGCATATAGGTGTTACGCAGCACCTTGTTGGTATCGCGTACGGCACTTTGGGTGCCAGTGTAGATAGAACGGGTATCCATCTTGGGTGTCCTCTTGATGTCCGGGTGAGACGGCGAGCAGCCGCCTCGTGATCGCTGTTTGTTACTGCATGTAATAGGCATTGTATGTAGAACAAATAGGGATGACGAGGAACAATTTCAAGCCACCTGCCATTTTGCTCCCGCACACTATCCCACAGGAAATATGTATTGCATATGAACGGGCCATTGACGTAGTATGCACGCCGTTCGGAGGGGTGGCAGAGCGGCTGAATGCACCGGTCTTGAAAACCGGCGATGGGCGACCATCCGTGGGTTCAAATCCCACCTCCTCCGCCATATTAAGAGAAAGCCCAAGCGATTCAATCGCTTGGGCTTTATCGTATCTGCGGTTTTGGTGGGAGAGGCATGGCCCAACGCAGGAAGGCGTCAGGCCATGGGGTCTAGTGTGGCTGATGATGCAATAGGCCTGCTGCCACCATGGCTGTCGTGGCCACCGCACTGCAGCGTGCAGAGTCCGTACAGCCTGTGGACTCCTGAGCTGTCTGCCCGTCACGTTGGTAGATGGAGACCCCCTCCTTTATCGTCTCTTCGATCCGGATATCGGCCAGAGTTTCCGGTTTCACCTTGAGCGGGTTTGCCGAGAGCCCACCAGGTCTGCCAGCTTGCCGACCTCCAGAGAACCTTTGTCGTGCTCCTCCTTGTATTGGGTTGCCGCCCACAGCGTCTGTGCCTTCAGTCCATCCAGAGCGGAGACCCGTTGATCCGGCCCGATAAGGCGCCCGGTACGACTGACCCGGTTGACGGTCGCATAATAGACCCGCATGGCGTCAGGTAATGCCACGGGGGAATCATGGTGCGAGGTGAAAATCATCCCCAGTTCACGGGCCCATCCGGTGGGGGAGATATGTTGTGCCCGCTCTTTGCCAAGCACAGAGTCACTGTGCCAATCCCCCCAGTAGAAGGTATGCATCGGAAAGAAGGAGGGGAAGATGCCGAGTCGCTGGAATGAGGCGACCTGATCCTTGCGGGCGGTCTGGGCATGGATGGCGACAAAGCCCCGATCCGGCTTGCCATGTTGCTTCTCGCTGGCCTCAATCCCCTTGATCAGCTGATCGATGGCCGCATCACCGTTGACGTGGGTGAGCAGTTGCCAACCTTAACCATCCCCTCATATGAGCGAGGCGTGGCGCGGCTTCTGAGGTATGATCGCCATCCTTGACCAGCTAATACCCAACAGACTATCCCCATGTTTAACCACGAACTAATCCTCAACCACATCGACGATATATTTGGACAGGA
>NZ_JAPDCD010000026.1:0-69718 GCF_027705695.1 Aeromonas sp. QDB62
CGGGTCGCGCAGAGTGTGATGACAGGGAAGCTATCGATGTTGAAAGCGTCAAAGAACAGTACGACATGGTGGTTGCCGCTATTGGAAGCAGTGGCTCATAGAGCGCTGACAGAAATAAGGGAACGACTGGAATGGGCAGCTGATTATTTGGCCAAGAACGCTTGCCGAACCAAGCAGAGAAAATCGATACAGAACAGGACCTTGGAAGGAGTTTTAAAGGGACTCAACGCTTAAGGTCCTGTATATGATTCAGTCTAGAGAAGTATGACGCAGGGAACGGCGATCTCGCTCACACAGATGTAAACGATTACACTGAATTTGTTAAGTAAAGCGGAGTAAAAATGATTAAAAATAGGTAAAACAATAATTGTGCAAGAAACGGCCCCGAACAGGGCCGCAAAAGGGGGCTATCCGGCCCGAACCGGTGCCACCGAGTGGCGATTGATCAGGGTGGGGGTATAGATCCGGCTTTGGGTCGCTTCACTCTCCCCCGCCGCCAGCTGAATAGCCAGCTTGGCCGCCTGGGCCGCCATCAGCTCGATGGGATAGCGCATGGTGGAGAGCTTGGGCCTCAGGTATCTGGCATAGATGATGTCATCGAAGCCCACCACCGAGACCTCCTCCGGCACTCGCAGGCCGTTGTCCGCCAGCACGGAGATGGCGCCAGCCGCCATGGCATCGTTATAGGCAACCACGGCGGTCACCTTGAGCCCCTTGGCCAGCAGGTTGAGCATGGCGCGCTCGCCCCCCTCCTCGTTCGGTGTGCCGCTCTCGATAAGCTCGGGATCGGCTGCCAGCCCAGCCTCCATCAGCCCATCCTGATAACCCTGCAGGCGCAAGGTGGCATCCTCGATGGCGTGATCCGAGCTGATAAAGGCGATATGGCGGTGGCCCAGCTCGATCAGATGACGGGTCGCCGTGGCGGCCCCCTGCCGGTTGTTGAGAGCGATGCAGCGCCCCTTGAGGGCCGGAATATCGCGGTTGATCAGCACCATACCGGGCACCCGCATGGCGTAATCGCACAATTCCTCGTCGCTCAGCGCCTTGCTGTGCACCACCAGCGCCTCGCAACGCTTGCCGAGCAGCAGCTCGATCGCTTCACGCTCCTGACGCGCTTTGTGAAAACCGTTACCCATCAGCAGGTGGAGGTTCTGCTCGACGGCGATGCCGGAGACCCCCTTCACCAGTGCACCGAAGAAGGGATCCGCCACGTCACCTACCACGACGCCCATGGTGTCACAGGTCTGGCTGACCAGAGCCCGCGCGTTGGCGTTGGGGGTGTAGCCCAGTTCGGCCATGGCCTTCTGCACCACTTCGCGAGACGCGGCGCTGGCCTTGGGGGAGTTGTTCATCACCCGTGAAACCGTTGCCACCGACACATTGGCCAAACGGGCGACATCCTTGATGGTGCTCATGCTGTTTTCACTTCTTTCACTGTGCAATAGAGCGCCATTATACCCAGCAAACCCATTGAAAACAGGGGTGAAATAAATATCTGCCATCGGGATAATCACAAAAACAGTGTAATCGTTTACACTGTTTTGCAAGCAAGCTCACAGTTTGGTCGCCACACCCTCGGCTAGACTCCTTCCAGACACTTTTTCAGTGGAGAGCAAGATGAACGTTCTGGTCACCGGCGGCTGCGGATATATCGGCAGCCACACCTGTCTGGCCCTGCAAGCGGCAGGCATGAATCCCGTGGTGGTCGACAACCTCGGCAACAGCAAACGCAGCGTGCTGACGCGAGTCGCCGCTATCAGCGGCCAGCAACCCGTGTTCTATCAAGGGGATATTCGCGATGCGACCCTGCTGGACCGGATCTTTGCCGAACAGCAGATCGATGCGGTGATCCACTTTGCCGCCCTCAAAGCGGTCGGTGAATCGACCCGCATTCCACTGGATTATTACGAGAACAACCTCGGTGGCACCCTCACCCTGCTGCAGGCGATGAAGCGGGCTGGCGTGCACAATCTGGTGTTCAGCTCATCAGCTACCGTCTACGGCGATCCCGCCAGCCTGCCGATCCGCGAGGATTTCCCCCGCAGCGCCACCAACCCCTACGGGCGATCCAAGCTGATCATCGAGGAAATCCTCGAGGATCTGCAGCTCGCCGAACCGCACTGGAGCATGACCCTGCTGCGCTATTTCAATCCGGTCGGCGCCCATGAATCGGGCACCATGGGTGAAGACCCGCAAGGGATCCCCAACAATCTGATGCCCTATATCACCCAGGTGGCCATCGGCCGTCGCGACTGCCTCTCGGTCTTTGGAAACGATTACTCCACCCCGGACGGCACCGGCGTACGCGACTACATCCACGTGATGGATCTCGCCGAGGGGCACGTCAAGGCGTTGCAACACTGCGCTGGCAAGGGTGGCGTGCACACCTACAACCTCGGCACCGGTCAGGGCCAGAGCGTGTTGCAACTGGTCGCCGCTTTCTCTGCGGCCTGTGGCAAGCCGCTGCCATTTCGCATCGAACCGCGTCGCCCGGGCGACATCGCCGCCTGCTGGGCCGATCCGGCCAAGGCCGAGCGCGAGCTGGGCTGGCAGGCGACCCGCGACATCGACGCCATGTGCGCCGACAGCTGGCGCTGGCAATCCGCCAATCCGAACGGTTACGAGGAGTAGGCCTGCCTGCTCCCCTTAAATAAACGACTTTAATTTTCCATATCTTATTCAGGAGAGATGATGTTCAACCCCGTCGATCATCCCCATCGCCGCTTCAACCCGCTGACTGGCCAGTATGTGCTGGTCTCCCCCCATCGGGCCAAGCGCCCCTGGCAGGGGCAGGTGGAGAAGGTAAGCCAGGCCCCCAAACAGGCCCACGATCCCGACTGCTTCCTCTGCGCCGGAAATACCCGGGTCACCGGTGACATCAACCCCGACTACCAGGGCACCTTCGTTTTTACCAACGACTTCGCAGCCCTGATGCAGGACACCCCGGCCGCCGATAACGCAGGCGACCCCCTGCTGAAGCTGGAGGCCGCCCGCGGCACCAGCCGGGTCATCTGCTTCTCGCCGGATCACGGCAAGACCCTGCCCGAGCTGCCACTGCCCGCCATCGAAGGGGTGATCACCACCTGGATGGATCAGGTCGCCGAGCTGTCGGCCCAGTGGGAGTGGGTGCAGGTCTTTGAAAACAAAGGGGCCGTCATGGGCTGCTCCAACCCGCACCCCCACGGCCAGATCTGGGGCAGCGACTTCCTGCCCAACGAGATCGCCCGCGAAGAGCAGCACCAGCACGGCTGGCTGGCCGAGCATGGCCGCCCCATGCTGCTGGAGTATGTGGAGCGGGAGCTGGCGGATCGCTCGCGCATCGTGGTAGAGACCGAGCACTGGCTCGCTGTGGTCCCCTTCTGGGCCGCCTGGCCGTTCGAAACCCTGCTGCTGCCCAAGGCGCACGTCCCCTCCATGCTCAATCTGACCCAGGCTCAGCAACAGGATCTGGCGGTGGCGCTCAAGGAGCTCACCAGCCGTTACGACAACCTGTTCGAGTGCAGCTTCCCCTACTCCATGGGCTGGCACTTTGCACCGCCCAAATCGGACTGCCCCGAGGCGTGGCAGTTGCATGCCCACTTCTATCCGCCCCTGCTGCGCTCCGCCACCGTGCGTAAATTCATGGTCGGCTTCGAGATGCTGGCAGAGACCCAGCGTGACCTTACCCCCGAGCAAGCCGCCGAACGGCTGCGCGCCCTGAGCCCCATTCACTACACCCAGACCAGCCACACCAATGAGGAGGCCCTATGACCCCCAGCCAACGCGTCAGCACCGTTTTTGCCGAGCAATTTGCCAAAGCGCCCGATCTGCTGGTGCGCGCCCCCGGTCGCGTCAACCTCATCGGTGAACATACCGACTACAACGACGGCTTCGTGCTGCCCTGCGCCATCGACTACGAGACCTGCGTCGCCATCGGCCTGCGCGATGACCAGCTGGTGCAGGTGATCGCTGCCGACTATGACAACCAGCGCGACCAGTTCGATCTCGGCCAGCCCATCGAACACCACGCCGACCAGCGCTGGAGCGACTACATCCGCGGTGTAGTGAAATATCTGCAAGAGCGTGGTCATGCCCTGCGCGGCCTCGATCTGGTGGTCTCTGGCAACGTGCCGCAGGGAGCGGGGCTCTCATCTTCCGCCTCGCTGGAAGTGGCCATCGGTCAGGCCTTCAAGGAGGCGCTGGGGCTCGACATCAGCCAGGCGGAGATCGCCCTCAACGGCCAGCAGGCGGAGAACAAGTTCGTCGGCTGTAACTGCGGCATCATGGACCAAATGATCTCTGCCAGCGGCAAGAGCGACCACGCCCTGCTGCTCGACTGCCGCTCGCTGGAGACCCGCCTCATCCCCATGCCGGCGGATCTGGCGGTGCTGATCGTCAACTCCAACGTGCGCCGCGGTCTGGTGGACAGCGAATACAACACCCGCCGTCAGCAGTGCGAAGCGGCCGCCCGTCACTACGGGGTCAAGGCGCTGCGCGATCTCGATCTGGCGGCTCTGGAAGCGGGCAAGGCCGGATTGGATGAGGTCTGCTACCGCCGTGCTCGCCACGTGGTGGGCGACAATACCCGCACCCTGGCGGCAGCCGATGCACTGGCCCAAGGGGATCTGGTACGCCTCGGCGAGCTGATGGCGGATTCACACGCAACCATGCGCGATGACTTCGAGATCACAGTGCCCGCCATCGACGGTCTGGTGGAGATCATCAAGGCCCGGATCGGCACCGATGGCGGCGTACGGATGACCGGTGGCGGCTTCGGCGGCTGCGTGGTCGCCCTGCTGCGCCCGGAAAAAGTTGCCGAGGTGATCGCCGCCGTCGAGGCAGAGTATCCGGCCCTCTCCGGCCGCAAGGCCGACTGCTACGTCTGCCGCGCCAGCGCGGGGGCGGGAAAACTATGAGCCCATTTATGATGCAGGCCGACGGCTACGTCTGCCGGATCGGCAACACAGGTGCAGGCAAGTTATGAGCAGCGCCATGACCCCATTCGAGCTGGAAAACGAGGAGGGGCTGCGCCTGCGCGGCCTCGACTTTGGCGCCACCCTCACCTCCCTCACCTTGCCGGTGGCGGGCAAACGGCGCGAAGTGCTGCTGGGCTGCGCCGATGAGGCTTATCTCAATCAGCAGGTGTGGCTGGGTGCGGTGGCTGGCCGCTTTGCCAACCGCATTGGCGGCGCCGAGCTGGTACGCGATGGCGAGCGCTGGCCGCTGGATGCCAATCAGACACCCAACTGCCTGCATGGCGGGCAGGCAGGCTTTCATCGCCAGCGCTGGCAAATCAAGGAGCTGGAGGCAGATCGGGTCAAGCTGGCGTTGCTCTCCCGGGCGGGGGATCAGGGCTTTCCCGGCAATCTGCGGGTGACGCTGGAGTACCGGCTGGAGCAGAGCGATCTGGTGGTCGATTTTGTCGCCAGCACAGATGCAGCGACGCCGGTCAGCCTCACCAGCCACGCCTACTTCAATCTCGATGAGAACCCGGACGGCGGCGATGTGCGTGACCACCTCATCAGCATCCATGCCGATCACTTCCTGCCGACCGACCCGAGTGGCCTGCCACTCGCGGTCACTCCGGTGGAGGGGTCTTTCGATCTGCGTCACGAGCGCCTTATCGGCCAGGAGTGGTTGAGCCATCCCCAGCAGCAACAGGCCAAGGGGTACGATCACGCCTTTGTACTCAACGGACCGGCTGCCGAGTGTGCGGCGCGGGTGGTCTCGGGGGATCGCCAGCTGGCGATGGAGGTCTATACCAACCAGCCTTCGCTGCAGTTCTACACCGGCAACTGGCTGGGCAACACCCCAAATCGCCAGGGGCTGGCGCATCAGGATCACGACGGCTTCTGTCTTGAAGCGCAACAGCTGCCGGACAGCCCCAATCGCCCCGAGCTGGGCAACCCCTGGCTGCTGCCGGGCGAGCGTTATCACCACCAGACCCGCTACCGTTTTATCCGCGACTGACTTAAAGGTTTCATGATTTTTACATAGCCTCAGCAGTCACATTCGAGCAAGATAAGCCGCCCCGAGCGATCTGTCGGGGCTTTTTTGCATCAACGTAGCAAGGATTCTGTTCGATGACTGACACTTATAGCCTGCTGGTCGCCTTTATTCTGGGCGTCGTCGAGGGGCTGACCGAGTTCCTCCCCGTCTCCTCCACCGGCCACATGATCATCGTCGGCCATCTGCTGGGCTTTGAAGGGCCCAAGGCCGCCACCTTCGAAGTGGTGATCCAGCTGGGCTCCATCCTCGCCGTGGTCGCCGTGTTCTGGCGCCGCCTGTTTGGCCTGATTGGCATCCACTTTGGCCAGAAGCCCTCTCAGGATCATGCCACCCTGTCGCTGATCCACGTCATCCTCGGCATGATGCCCGCCATCGTGGTCGGTCTGGCCATCCACAGCTGGATCAAGGCCCATCTTTTCGGGCCAGAGACAGTAATGTATGCGTTGATCGCGGGGGGCATCCTGCTGATCATCGCCGAGAAGTTCCGCCCGGCCGTCAGCGCCGAAACGCTGGATGACATCAGCTACAAGCAAGCGTTCGGTATCGGTCTGTTCCAGTGTCTGGCACTGTGGCCCGGCTTCTCCCGCTCCGGCGCCACCATCAGTGGTGGCATGTTGATGGGGATCAGCCGTCACGCGGCGGCCGAGTTCTCCTTCATCATGGCGGTGCCCATGATGATGGCGGCAAGCACGCTGGATCTCTACAAGAGCCGCGACTTCCTCTCCATGGCCGACTTCCCGATGTTTGCGGTGGGCTTTATCACCGCCTTCGTGGTGGCCATGTTTGCCATCAAGACCTTCCTGGCGCTGATCCGTCGCCTCGACTTCATCCCGTTCGCCATCTACCGCTTTATCGTGGCGTTCGCCGTCTATCTGGTGTTTGTCGCCTGACCGCCAGCAAGCAATGAAATGACAAAAGGGACCAATCTGGTCCCTTTTTCTATGGCGAATCTATGGAGAGGTTGAGCTCAGTAGAGGTGCTGGCTAATGCCGTTCAACAGCCGTGACAAGCCCCTGGTGAACTGCACCGGCGCATCCTGCACCGTGTAGCAGAGGCAGCCGTCCGGCGTGTGCGGACTGTGGGAGTGGCTGGCATCGCGCCAGATAAAATCTCCCGCCTTGTAAAGGGTATCGCCATCCTCGATAGTGCCCGCCAGCAGCAGGGTCAGCTCATAGCCCTGATGGGTGTGCTCGGGGATGCGGCCACCGGCCTCGATATGGAGCAGGCTGGCGCGCGCCCCCATCTCGTCCAGCGGCAAACTCTGCTGACGAATGGCCCCGATATGGCGCCACTTGGGCGAACGGTAGCGGGCCAGCACCCGTGGCAAGCGGTAGGCGTGACCGGCCACTTCCAGCTCGCCGGGCTGGGCTCGGGGCCGGTCATGTGTTGGCTCGGAGAGGGGCTCCACCAGCGGCTGCGCCAGAATATCCGCCAGCATGGCGTCAAATCCGGCATCCAGCGCCACTTCATCGCTGGGAGCCAGCTCGGGCTCTGCTGGCGAGGCAAGATATTGCTGCGCCAACTCCTCTTCGAATGTTTTCAGTCGGGCAGCGCAATCGGGGCAGAGTTCACAGTGGGCGGAGAGCCCCACCGCCAGCGGCAGAGGCAGCTCGTCGGCGGCGAAGGCGCGCAGCATAGGGTCGGTCGGATGGGCTTTAATCATGGCCTTGCTCCACTTGCTCTTTCAGTTTCTGTAACGCCAGCCGGAGGCGGGACTTGATGGTACCGAGCGGCACGCCGAGTCGCTCCGCCAGCTCCTGCTGGGAGAACTCCTGCAGATAGATGCCGCGCACCACCTGCTGTTGCGGCTCCGGCAGGGTGCCCAGATAGTGGGCCATCTGACGGGTCAGCACCGCATCTTCCCCCCCGCTCAGATGCTCCTCTTCGGCCTGAAACTCCAGCACCGGCCACAGCTCCTCGGCACAGAGATCCTCCTTGCTGGCGCGACGACGGCGCAGCATGTCGAAGCACTGGTTGCGCATCACGGTATAGATCCAGGTGGTCGGCGCCCCCTTCTCGGGGTGGTAGAGACGCGCCTTCTGCCACACCAGCAGCATGGTCTCCTGCACCAGCTCCATGGCGTTGGCCTCGCTGCCGAGGTGGCGCAGGCCATAGCTGCGAATGCGCGGCGCAAAATGTTGGAACAGGCGGGCAAACGCAGCCTTGTCGGCCTGCTCTGCCACCCTGATCAGCAGAGATTTGAGGTCGCCATCCGGGTTATCCATCACGGGCGAGGTCCTGCGTATGGTCGAGTGTGGTTGGCCAGTATATGCCATTGCGCCATCCCTTTGGTGTGCTGTCGAACATGCTGTGGTAATGACTTGTACGGCGCTGCGGCAGTGACGGATCAGCGGGTCAGGAAAAAATCAGTGGCTGGCTACCAGCACCCCCTTGAGCAGGGCGATGGCAGGCTGATTGTCGGCGGCGGCCAGCAGCAGTTGTTTCTGTTCGGGGGGGATCGGCAGCACCTCCAGCCAGCGCTGGGCCACCCAGTTGCCATCGTCCCAGCGGGGCGCGGGATAGAGGGCGGCATAGTCGGGATAGTCGGCAAACACCTCCCGCAGCGCCTCGACCAGCGGCAACTGATCGGGATGGAGCCGCCGGGGCGGCCAGGCCGTCAGCGGCGTCACCTCGCCGATGCGCAGGCCATCCTGCTCCTGCCACAGATCTTCTATCTGCACCCGCTCCATCCCCTGCACCGTGATCCCCAGCATGCCATCCGGCAGCCGGTCGAAATCGATGATGGTGACCCGGGTGGCGATGGGCAGCATGTTGCGCAGGGCATCGGGCTGGCGAGGGTCCACCATGCAGAGGGCAAAGCCGGCCTCCCCCGCCTCGGCGATCATCCGCTGGTATCTCGGTTCGAAGATCCGCAGCGGCATGATGCCGCCAGGCAGCAGGTGGGCAGATAGGGGAAACAGCGCCAGTCGCATCGCAAACTCCTCGGTTGGGAACCTCTGTTGATACGCCGGGCCAGAGGGAGGAGATCATTCCCGTCATCGGGAAAGGAAAAACCCTTAACAATCAGGGGAAAATAGCCTGGACAAGCCGCTTCGATATGCAGTAGAAATGGATAAGCACCATAATTTCCGCCCAATATTCTGGAATATGGCGCCAAACGCAGTGAAATATCCGCCCGACAGCGAGCGGCGGGTCATCCCTATAGTTTTCTCGGGCCGATGCGGGTAAAATTCACGCCCTTATATATCAGTCATTTTTCGACGCGCAACCTTGGTGGTCAGTTATGAAAGAGCATATTCATCATCTACTTGAACAAACGGTAGCCAATCTCAAGTCAGCAGGCGTCCTGCCGGCGGACCTGGAAGCCCGCGTGCAAGTAGACCGATGCAAGGAAAAAGCTCACGGCGACCTGGCTACCAACCTGGCCATGCTGCTGGCCAAACCGGCCCGCAAGAATCCCCGTGAGCTGGCAGCGGCCATCATCGAGCACCTGCCCGCCTCCGACCTGATCGCCAAGGTCGAGATCGCCGGTCCCGGCTTCATCAACTTCTTCTTCGACCAGCGCTGGCTGGCCGGTCAGGTCGAGGCCATGGTGACCTCTGCCAACGCCAACGTGAAGTTGCCGACCCCGCAGACCGTGGTGGTGGACTACTCCGCCCCCAACGTGGCCAAAGAGATGGCGGTGCACCATATCCGCTCCACCGTACTCGGTGACGTGGCTGCGCGTGCGCTGGAGTTCCTCGGCCACAAAGTGATCCGTGCCAACCACATTGGCGACTGGGGCACCCAGTTCGGCATGCTGATCGCCTATCTGGAGAAGATGTCCAACGAGCACGCCAGCGACATGGCGCTCAAGGATCTGGAAGCCTTCTACACCCAGGCCAAGCGTTGCTACGACGAAGACGAAGCCTTCGCCGAGCGTGCCCGTAATTACGTGGTCAAGCTGCAGGGCGGCGATGAGTACTGCCGTACCATGTGGAAGAAGCTGGTCGACATGACCATGGAACAGAACCAGATCAACTACGACCGCCTGAATGTCTCCCTGACCAACAAGGACATCATGGGCGAGTCCATGTACAACGACATGCTGCCGGAGATCGTTGCCGACCTGAAAGCCAAGGGGCTGGCGGTCGAGAGCGAAGGCGCTACCGTTGTCTTCCTGGAGGAGTTCAAAAACAAGGATGGCGAGGCCATGGGCGTCATCATCCAGAAGAGCGATGGCGGTTTCCTCTACACCACCACCGACATCGCCTGTGCCAAATACCGTTATGAAACCCTGGGCGCCGACCGTGTCATGTACTTCATCGACTCCCGTCAGCACCAGCACCTGATGCAGGCCTGGACCATCACCCGCAAGGCGGGCTATGTGCCGGAATCCGTACCGCTCGAGCACCACGCCTTCGGCATGATGCTGGGCAAGGATGGTCGTCCCTACAAGACCCGCTCCGGTGGCACCGTCAAGCTGGTTGATCTGCTGAACGAAGCCGAAGAGCGCGCCGCTGCTCTGCTGGAGAGCCGCAACAGCGACCTCTCCGCCGAAGAGAAGGCCAACGTGGTCAACGCCATCGCCATGGGCGCGGTGAAGTATGCGGATCTTTCCAAGAACCGTACCACCGACTACATCTTCGACTGGGACATGATGCTGTCGTTTGAAGGCAACACTGCCCCTTACCTGCAGTATGCCTACACCCGTATCCAGTCCATCTTCCGCAAGGCCAACATCGATGCCGAGACGCTGACCGGCAACGTGACCCTGAACGAGGAAGCCGAAGAGGTGCTGGCCCAGAAGCTGATCCAGTTCTCCGACGCGGTCAACGGCGTGACAGACAAAGGCATGCCGCACCTGCTCTGTACCTACCTGTACGAGTTGTCCGGCAACTTCATGACCTTCTATGAAGCCTGCCCGATCAACAAGGATGGCGTGGACGAAGCAACCCGTCAGAGCCGTCTGCTGCTGTGCGCCGCCACCGCCAAGGTGCTGAAACTGGGCCTCGGCGTACTGGGCATCCATACCCTGGAGCGCATGTAATAGATGGCAACCCGGGATTATGTCGGCAGCCGCCCGCGACGTCGGGCGGGTGGCCGCAATACCAAGAAAGCGGCCCCTCGCCGCTTTCCTGTTATTCCAGTGCTGCTGGTCGTGGCACTGCTGGCAGGCTTTGGTGGCTTCCTTTACATGATCAATGGCAAGGGTAACGACGCCCCCACCATTGAGGAGCAGGTAAAGGCCAACAAGCCAAAAGCGCAGAATAACGGGCTGCCTCAGGAGAAGTGGAGCTATATCGAGCGGCTTGAAAACAAGCAGGTCGATATCATAGAGCCGCCGACCCAGCCGGGTGTGCTGCCGCCGCCACCGGCAGAGACCATGACCCTGCAGCCGGAAAAACTGCCGCAGCCGGTGCCGACCGACATTCCCCAACCGGGAACGCCCATCGGCCAGCCCAAGCCCTATCAGCCCAATCCGGCGACCACCCCTTCCACCTCCGGTGCACCGGTTGCCAGCGCGCAAGAGCAGGAGATCGACCGCAAGGCCGAACGGGAACGGATGGAGCGGGAGATCCGCGCCGAGCTGGAACGGGAGCGTGCCGAGGCGGCCAAGACCAAAGCGGCCACCCCGCCAGCCCAGACCGCAGCCACCGACAGTGGTCGCTACATGATGCAGTGCGCCGCCCTGCGCTCGCAGGATTCTGCAGAGTCGCTCAAGGCACGCATCGCCTTCACCGCAGGTCTCTCTTCCAGCCTGCAGGTGATCAATGGCGCCAACGGCACCGTCTACAAGGTGATGGTCGGCCCCTTCAACGGCAAGGCGGCCGCCGACGCGGCCAACAGCAAGCTGCAGAGCTCCGGCATCAGCGGCTGCATTCCCAAGAAAGGGTAATCCGCTTACCGATGACGCAGGGCCGGGTGGCAACACCCGGCCCTGTTCTTTTGGTGCCACGCGCACCCACGCTGTTTGCTCCCCCCGTTTATCCCGACCAAAGGCAGGGTTGAAAAGCCCGTTTGCCATCCCCATCTTTCTTGCCATGCACAGTCAGGCCGTCATTCGGCTCAAGCGAGGTAAGTAAAGTGACTACCATAGTTTCAGTTCGCCGCAACGGTCAGGTCGTCATCGGTGGCGATGGCCAGGTCTCTCTTGGCAACACCGTCATGAAGGGCAACGCCCGCAAGGTTCATCGCCTCTATAACGGCAAGGTGCTGGCCGGTTTCGCTGGCGGTACCGCCGACGCCTTCACCCTGCTCGAGCGTTTCGAAGCAAAACTGCAGGCCCATCAGGGTAATCTGGAGCGCGCCGCCGTGGCGCTGGCCAAAGATTGGCGCACCGATCGCGCCCTGCGCCGCCTCGAAGCACTGCTGGCCGTGGCCGACGAACACAAATCTTTCATCATCACCGGCAACGGTGACGTGGTGCAGCCGGAGCACGATCTCATCGCCATCGGCAGCGGCGGCAACTTTGCCCAGTCCGCCGCCATCGCGCTGCTGGAAAACACCGAGCTGGATGCCAGGACCATTGTCGAGAAGTCCCTCAAGATTGCGGGCGACATCTGCGTCTTCACCAACGGCAACCACACCATCGAAGTGCTGGACTACAGCGCCAAGTAAGGGCGCCCGTCAGCCAACTCATTCTCCAAGGGGTGGGCCCTGCCCGCCCCGGATACAGGAACTCCATCATGTCCGAGATGACCCCGAGAGAAATCGTCCACGAGCTGGACAGACACATCATTGGTCAGGCCGATGCCAAGCGCGCCGTTGCCGTTGCCCTGCGCAACCGCTGGCGCCGGATGCAACTCGATGAAGAGATGCGTCATGAAGTGACCCCGAAGAACATCCTGATGATCGGCCCGACCGGTGTCGGCAAGACCGAGATCGCCCGTCGTCTGGCCAAGCTGGCCAACGCCCCCTTCATCAAGGTGGAAGCGACCAAGTTCACCGAAGTGGGCTATGTCGGCAAGGAAGTGGACAGCATCATCCGCGATCTGACCGATGCCGCCATCAAGCTGGTGCGCGAAACCGAGATGGAGAAGATGAAATACCGCGCCGAGGAGGCCGCCGAAGAGCGCATCCTCGACGCCCTGCTGCCCAACCCGCGCAACACCTGGGGGGAGGAAGAGAAAGCCGACAACTCCAACACCCGCCAGATCTTCCGCAAGAAACTGCGGGAAGGTCAGCTGGATGACAAGGAGATCGAGCTGGAGCTCTCCGCCTCCCCGATGGGCGTCGAAATCATGACCCCGCCGGGCATGGAAGAGATGGCCAACCAGCTGCAGGGGCTGTTCCAGAACCTGGGCCAGAACCAGAAGAAGAAGCGCAAGATCAAGGTCAAAGAGGCCATGAAGGCGCTGATCGAAGAGGAAGCGGCCCGTCTGGTCAATCCGGAAGAGCTGAAGCAGAAAGCGATCGCCGCAGTCGAGAACAACGGCATCGTCTTCCTCGACGAGATCGACAAGATCTGCAAGCGTGGCGAGAGCTCCGGCCCGGATGTTTCCCGTGAAGGGGTACAGCGCGACCTGCTGCCGCTGGTTGAAGGTTGCACCGTCAACACCAAGCACGGCATGGTCAAGACCGACCATATACTGTTTGTCGCCTCCGGCGCCTTCCAGATCGCCAAGCCGTCAGATCTCATCCCCGAGCTGCAGGGCCGTCTGCCGATCCGGGTCGAGCTGACCGCGCTGACCACAGATGACTTCGAGCGCATTCTGACCGAACCGAACGCCTCCCTGACCGATCAGTACAAGGCGCTGATGGCCACCGAAGGGGTCAATATCGAGTTCACCAAGGATGGCATCCGCCGTCTGGCCGAAGCGGCCTGGCAGGTCAACGAGCGTACCGAGAACATCGGTGCCCGTCGTCTGCACACCGTGATGGAGCGCCTGATGGAAGATATCTCCTACGATGCCTCCGAGAAGTCCGGCGAGACCTTTGTCATCGACACCGACTACGTCAATGCCCACCTCGGCAAGCTGATTGAAGACGAAGATCTGAGCCGCTTTATTCTGTAAGCGCGCCCCTCCCGATAAAACGCCTCCCTTCGCGGAGGCGTTTTTTATTTCTCCACCGCCTCCGTCATCTGCCCGAATTCTGGCCCTTATCTGCGGCAACCCGTTCAATCCCAGCGCATTTCCAAACCTCCCCTTGCCAACGCCCGTCGTTTTTCATTCCTGCTGAAATCTGCTCAAAAAAAGATCTTTCTACTTTTGCGCAATTGATTTATACATACGTATAAATCAGATCGACATCTGCGCAACAGGAACCAGAAAGATGAATCCGACCCGGCAAAAACTGCTCGATACCGGCCTCGCCATCGCCACCGAGAAGGGGCTGCGCGGCCTGACGGTGCGCGAGCTGGCGGCGGCGGCCGAGGTGAACCTCGGCTCCTTCGTCTACCACTTCGGCAACCGCGACGCCTTTATCGACGAGCTGGTCGAGCTCTGGTACGCCCCCCTCTATGACGAGCTCAAGGCGGTGGCAGCCAAAGGCTCCTACCCCTCTGCCATCGCCACCTTCGAGGCCACCATGGAGGCGCTGATCGGGCTGGTGGCGCGCCAGCGCGGCTTCATCAACCACCTGTTTGGCGATGCACAGGCGGGCGAAGGGGCGGCTCAGCGCTTCCTGCTCAGCCTGCCGCGCCGCCACCCTCTGCTGCTGATCGAGCAGGTACGGATGGCACAGGCGGAAGGGTCGCTGGTCGCCGGTCACCCGCTCCAGCTGATGATCTTCATCATGGGCTCGGTCGGCCTGCCGCTGGTGATCGCCGGCAGCGGTCGTCAGCTCGGCTGGCTGCCTGAACAGGCCGCCCCCTTTATCAGCCAGATAGACAACCCCGAGGCCGCCAGACAGCGGCTGGTATGGGCCCTGCGCGGCCTGCGCCCCACCGGCATGAAAGAAGGAGAAGCGGTATGAAGCAACGCATTGCAATCGTGGCCCTGCTGCTAACTGTTATCGGTGGCTACCTCTGGTGGCAGGGGCGCCCGGCCGACGGCTCCGTCCTCTACGGCAACGTCGATATTCGCGACGTCAATCTGGCCTTTCGGGTCGGCGGCCGCGTCGATCAGGTGCTGGTCGATGAGGGGGATAGCATAAAAGCCGGTCAACTGCTGGCCCGCCTCGATCCGGTTCCCCTCACCCACAGCCGCGACAGCGCCCGCGCCAATCTGGCCGCGCTCACTGCCGCCAACGCCTTGATCCACAAAGGCTATCGCAGCGAAGAGACCGACCGCGCCCGGGCCGCACTGGCCGCCGCCGAAGCCGCTGCGCTGGAGGCCGACCAGCAGTGGCGCCGTCAGAGCGCACTGGCAGCCACCGGCGCCATCTCCCGCGGTCAGCTCGATACCGCCCGCTCCCAGCGGGATCAAACCCAGGCGCAGGTACGCTCCGCCCGCGAGCAGCTCGCCCAGCTCGAAACCGGCTACCGCCCGGAAGAGATAGCCCAGTCCGATGCCCAGCTGGAAGGGGCCAAAGCGGCGCTCGCCAGTGCCGAACTGGCGCTGGCAGACGCCCGCCTGACCGCCCCCAGCGACGGCATCATCATCAGCCGCGCCATCGAGAACGGCAGCATGGTGCAGAGCGGAGCAACCGCCTTCAACCTCTCCCTGACCGCGCCGGTCTGGGTGCGCGCCTATGTGGAGGAGCCCTGGCTCGGCCACTTCCCGAGCGGCGCCAAGGTGACCCTCACCACCGACTCGCGGCCTGATCAGCCCTATCACGGGGTGGTGGGCTTTGTCTCGCCGACCGCCGAGTTCACCCCGAAATCGGTGGAGACGCCGGACCTGCGCACTCACCTCGTCTACCGGCTGCGCATCGTGGTGCAGGACCCCGACCCGGCCCTGCGCCAAGGGATGCCGGTCACCGTCAGGCTGGCGCCATGAACAGCGCCATCTCCCTTGAGGGGCTCACCAAACGCTTTGGCGAGCGGGTCGCCCTCAACGCCATCTCGGCCACCATTCCGACTGGCGGCATCACCGGGCTGGTGGGCCCCGACGGCGCGGGCAAGAGCACCCTGCTGCGCCTGCTGGCCGGTCTGCTGATCCCCGAAGCGGGCACCATCCGGGTGCTGGGGCTGGATCCGGTGAGCGAGGGGGATCTGCTGCGCCAGCGCCTTGGCTACATGCCCCAGCAGTTCGGCCTCTACGAGGATCTCAGCGTGCTGGAGAACCTCACCCTCTACGCTGACTTGCGCGGCGTACTGGATCCCGAACGCACGCCCACCTTCGCGCGGCTGCTCGCCTTCACCGATCTCGCCCGCTTCACCGCACGACCGGCGGGCAAGCTCTCTGGCGGGATGAAACAGAAACTCGGACTGGCCTGCGCCCTGCTCGGCACCCCGGATGTGCTGCTGCTGGACGAACCGGGGGTCGGGGTCGATCCCATCTCTCGCCGCGCCCTCTGGCAGATGGTGCGGGAGCTGGCCAAGGGGGGGATGACTGTGCTCTGGAGTACCGCCTATCTCGACGAGGCGGAGCTGTGCGACCACGTGCTGCTGATGGCAGATGGCGAGGTGCGCACCAGCGGCACACCAGCCGACCTGATGGGGGCCATGGCCAGCCGCTGCTGGCTGCTGGAGGCGGGGCAACTGGATGGCCGCGAGCGGCGTGCCCTGCTGCGCCGGGCACTGGCCCACCCGGCGGTGATGGATGGCGCGGTGGCGGGGGAGCGGGTTCGTCTGCTGCTGCACCCGGGCATGACACCACCGCCGCTCCCGGAGCTGCATCTCGCCAACGGCGCCTTTCAACCGGCCCAACCCCGGCTGGAGGATGCCTTTATCGACCTGCTCGGCGGCGGCCCCGGCGGGGAATCGAGTCTGGCGACCGGGATGCGGGAAGCCGAACTGCCGCAAGGGGTCTCCCCCGAGGCGGTGATCGAGGCGCGCCACCTCACCAAGCGTTTCGGTGATTTTGCCGCCACCGATGATGTCAGCTTTGCGGTGCGCCGCGGCGAGATCTTCGGCCTGCTCGGCCCCAACGGGGCGGGCAAGTCCACCACCTTCAAGATGGAGTGCGGCCTGCTGCGCCCGAGCGAGGGGCAGGCGCTGGTGACCGGCATCGATCTGGCCCACAGCCCCTCGGCGGCACGCCAGCGGCTGGGCTACATGGCGCAGAAGTTCTCCCTCTACAAGCAACTTACCGTGGCCCAGAACCTCTCCTTCTTCGCCGGTATCTACGGCCTGTTCGGCCGCCACCAGCAGACACGGATCGACGCCATGGTGACCGCCTTTGCCCTCGCCCCCTGGCTCGATCAGAAGGCAGAGTCCCTGCCGCTCGGCCTGCGCCAGCGCTTATCGCTGGCCTGCGCCCTGCTGCACGAACCGCCGCTGCTGTTTCTCGACGAGCCCACCTCCGGGGTCGACCCTGTCACCCGGCGCGAGTTCTGGTCGCACATCAACGCGCTGGCCGACCACGGCGTCACCGTGCTGGTCACTACCCACTTTATGGATGAGGCTGAGTATTGCGACCGCATCGCCCTCATCTATCGCGGCAAGCTGCTGGCGCTCGGCACCCCGGACGATCTCAAGGAGCTGGCCGCCAAAGAGGCGGCGACCTCTTTGCCAACCGGCTCCTTGCCAACCTCTTCATTACCAACAATGGAAGAGGCCTTTATCACCCTGGTCGAGCGGGCCAGCGAGGAGGACGCATGAGCATCAACCGTCGGCGACTGCTGGCCCTCTGTCGCAAGGAGACGCTGCAAATCGTCCGTGACCCGAGCAGCATTCTCATTGCCTTCATCATGCCGGTGGTGCTGCTGGTGGTGATGGGTTACGCCATCAATCTGGATGTGGACCACCTGCGCCTCGGCATCTGGCGTACCGACAGCGGCGCCCCGGCGGTGCGGCTGGAGCAGGCCCTGCGCGGCTCTACCGCGCTGGAGATCCACAGCGGCCCGAGCAAGGAGTCCCTGCTCGCCAGTCTGGCCCGTGGCGAGATCCGCGGCCTGCTGGTGATCGATGACGGCTTCTCCCGCGCCATGGCCGGTCAGGGCAATGGCACGCCGCAGGCGCTGCTGCTGACCGATGGCTCCGAGCCCAACACCGCCAACTTTGTCACCAACTATGTGCAGGGGATTTGGCAGGGGTGGCTCGCTGGCGAGGGGGTCGCCATGCCGGTGTCGATAGAGAGCCGCGCCTGGTTCAATCCGGCGCTGGTGAGCCGCAACTTTCTGGTGCCGGGCTCCATTGCGGTGGTGATGACCATCATAGGGGCCCTGCTCACCTCGCTGGTGGTGGCGCGGGAGTGGGAGCGCGGCACCATGGAGGCGCTGCTCGCCACCCCGGTCACCAAGGGGGAGCTGCTGCTCTCCAAGCTGCTGCCCTACTACGGCCTTGGCATCATCGCCATGCTGCTCTGCCTGCTCTTCTCTGTGGCGGTGATGGGCGTGCCGTGGCGCGGCTCCCTGCTGCTGCTCTTTCTGGTCACCAGCGTCTTTCTCGGCAGCGCCCTCGGGCTCGGGCTGTTCCTCTCCACCGTGATGCGCAGCCAGTTCAACGCCGCACAGGCAGCGCTGATCGCCGCCTTTCTGCCCGCGGTGATGCTGTCGGGCTTCGTGTTCGAGATCGCCAGCATGCCGCCGCTGCTGCGGGCCATCACTCACCTCATTCCGGCCCGCTACTTCGCCAGCTCCCTGCAGACCCTCTATCAGGCGGGCAGCGTCTTCTCGATCCTGCTGGTCAACGGTTTCTGTCTGCTGCTGCTGGCGGGTTTCTGGCTGGCCCTGACCGCCCGCAAGACGCGGCGCACTCTGGAGTAACCCATGCTGATCCGACTCTGGTGGCTGATCCGAAAAGAGCTGCAGGCCCTGATGGGCAATACTCAGGGGCGCTTTCTGCTCATCATGCCGGTGCTGCTGCAAACCGCCCTCTTCCCGTTCGCCGCCACTCTGGAGGTGACCGGCAACACGCTGGCCATCTACAACCAGGATGGCGGTGCCCAGAGCCGCGAGCTGCTGGAGCGCCTCACCCATATGCCCGCCTTTACCACCATCATCCCGGTGCAGGGCGAGGCGGGCATGACCGAGGCCATCACCGGGCAGCAGGCACTGCTCGGGCTGATTATTCCGGGGGATTTCTCGCGCCGGCTGGCGCGGGGCGAACCGGCTAAGGTGCAGCTGATTATCGACGGCCGCCGCTCCAACGGCGGTCAGGTGGCGGCTGGCTACATCAGTCAGGTGATCGCCCGCTGGCAAAGTGAGGGCAAGGGGCAACCCGAGCTGGCGGTACGCAACCTCTACAACCCCAACGTCGAGTTCCACTGGCATATCCTGCCTGCACTGGTGGCCATCATCACCACCACCGGCTGTCTGATTGTCACCGCCCTCTCGGTCGCGCGGGAGCGGGAAGAAGGCACCTTCGATCAACTGCTGGTCTCCCCCCTCACCGCAGGCTGGATCATGGCGGGCAAGGCGGTGCCCGGCATCATGGTGGCGGTGGGACAAGGGTGCATAGTCGCGCTGGCCGCCCGTTTTGTCTTTCACCTCCCCTTTGCCGGCAGCCTCAGCCTGCTGATGGCGGGCATGGTCTGCTACGGGCTGGCACTGGCCGGGATCGGGCTCTTCATCTCGTCGTTCTGCTCGACCCAGCAGCAGGCCTTTCTCGGAGTCTTCTCCTTCACAGTACCGGCGGTGATCCTCTCGGGCTACATCTCGCCGGTGGAGAACATGCCGCAGGTGTTCCAGTGGCTGGCAGCCATCGACCCCCTCACCCACTTTATCGTGCTGCTCAAGGGGGTATTCCTCAAGGGGTTTGACTGGTCGGCCGCCTGGCCCCTGCTCTGGCCGCTACTCGCCATCGCCGGGGTCACCCTGTCACTGGCGCTCGCCATGTTCCGCCGCCATATCGCCTGACGCGCCACCTTGCTCAGCTGATGCCCATTGATGCCGGTCTAGCCCAGTGCGAGGCCGGTTTTTTTCCGACAGAAGTTTTCACTCCCCGGCTTTTGCTAAAGCGGGCTTGCTCTCAGACACCCCTCACTCTACACCCGCGCAGAAATCATCAACTGGTATACCTATTTTTGTATATCTTTGAATTTTATCGAATTACCCCTGACGAGATATATAAATAGACACTTGATTTGCATCAATCGCCTGCCCCGACTGACTGGGTAGCCTAGCCCCAGAATGATGTTTTATTACTCCAAACTTGAGGCAACTATGAGCAAAGTCAGACTGGTCGTTGTGGGCAACGGCATGGTGGGGCACCGCTTCATCGAAGAGCTGATCGAGCGGGCCGACCCGGGCCGCTACGAGATCACCGTCTTCGGTGCAGAACCCCGCCCCGCCTACGATCGCGTCCATCTCTCCTCCTACTTCTCCCATCACACCAGCGAAGATCTCTCCCTCGTCAAACCCGGCTTCTACGACAAGCACGGCATCCGCCTGCTGCTCGGCGAAGCGGTGAAAACAATCGACAGGGCCAACCGCGAAGTGCACTCCAACAAGGGCACTGTGGTCGGGTACGACAAGCTGGTGCTGGCCACCGGTTCCTACCCCTGGGTGCCCTCCATTGCGGGCAGCCAGCACCACGAGTGCTTCGTCTATCGCACCATCGAGGATCTGAAAGCCATCCGCAGCGCCGCCAAGAGCGGCAAGAGCGGGGTGGTGATCGGGGGCGGTCTGCTTGGCCTCGAAGCGGCCGGTGCCCTCAAGGCACTGGGCCTCGAGACCCATGTGGTGGAGTTTGCGCCGGTGCTGATGGCCGAGCAGCTCGATGGTCAGGGCGGCCAGCTGCTGCGCCGCAAGATTGAATCCATGGGCGTGCAGGTACACACCAGCAAGAGCACCAGCGAGATCCTGATGCATGGCGGTGAGCAGGCGAAACACCGCCTCGCCTTTGCCGATGGCAGCCAGCTGGAAGTAGACGTAGTGGTCTTCTCCACCGGTATTCGCCCGCAAGATACCCTGGGCCGTTACGGTGATCTGGCCATCGCCGAGCGCGGCGGCATCGTCATCGACGATCACTGCCTCACCTCAGACCCCGACATCTATGCCATCGGCGAGTGCGCCGCCTGGCAGGGCCGCTTCTTCGGGCTGGTGGCACCGGGCTACAAGATGGCCCAGATCACCGTCGACCATCTGCTCGGCGGCGACAGCCGTTTCGAGGGGGCAGACATGAGCGCCAAGCTCAAGCTGCTCGGCGTCTCCGTCGGCTCCATCGGTGATGCCCACGGCCGCACCCCGGGCAGCCACAGCTATGTGTTTCAGGACGATCAGGCTGGCGTCTACAAGAAGATCGTGGTGAGCGAGGACAACAGCCGATTGCTCGGCGCCGTGCTGGTGGGTGACGTGGAAGATTACGGCAACCTGCTGCAGATGATGCTCAACGCCCTGCCGCTGCCGAGCCACCCGGACACCCTGATCCTGCCCGCCTACGCCGGTGCCAAGCCGACGCTGGGGGTGGATGCCCTGCCGGAAAGCGCCCAGATCTGCTCCTGCTTCGACGTCGCCAAGGGTGACATCGCCAAGGCGGTGGCCGAGGGTCACACCACCCTGGCCGCCATCAAGCAGCACACCAAGGCCGGTACCGGCTGCGGCGGCTGCGTGCCGCTCATCAGTCAGGTGCTCAACGCCGAACTGGTGAAGCAGGGCATCGAGGTCAACAACCACCTCTGCGCCCACTTCCCCCACTCCCGTCAGGAGCTGTTCCATCTGGTCAAGGTGGAGGGGATCAAGAGCTTCGACGAGCTGCTGGCCAAGCATGGCCAAGGCTATGGCTGCGAGGTGTGCAAACCGACTGTCGGCTCCATCCTCGCCTCCTGCTGGAACGAGCATGTGCTGAGCCCGCGCAATATCCCGCTGCAGGACACCAACGACATCTTCCTCGGCAACATGCAGAAGGACGGCAGCTACTCCGTCATCCCGCGCATGGCCG
Source organism: Aeromonas sp. QDB62 (assembly GCF_027705695.1). Classification (NCBI taxonomy): domain Bacteria; kingdom Pseudomonadati; phylum Pseudomonadota; class Gammaproteobacteria; order Aeromonadales; family Aeromonadaceae; genus Aeromonas; species Aeromonas sp. QDB62. Next base: position 21,800 of record NZ_JAPDCD010000026.1, read on the forward strand.
GTGGCGAGGTGACGCCGGAAGGGCTGCTGGCGGTGGCCGAAGTGGCCCGCGACTACAAGCTCTACACCAAGATCACCGGCGCCCAGCGCATCGGTCTGTTCGGGGCCCAGAAGGATGATCTGCCCGCCATCTGGCGCAAGCTGCTGGCGGCGGGTTTCGAGACCGGTCAGGCCTACGCCAAGGCGCTGCGCATGGCCAAGACCTGCGTCGGCAGCACCTGGTGCCGCTTCGGCGTGCAGGACAGCGTCGGCCTCGGGGTCTTCCTCGAGAACCGCTACAAGGGCATTCGCACCCCGCACAAGATGAAGTTCGGTGTCTCCGGTTGCACCCGCGAATGTGCGGAAGCCCAGGGCAAGGATGTCGGCATCATCGCCACCGACGCGGGCTGGAACCTCTATGTGGGCGGCAACGGCGGCATGAAGCCGCGCCACGCCGACCTGCTGGCCTCTGACCTCGACCGCGAGACCCTCATCAAGCTGATTGACCGCTTTATGATGTTCTACGTCACCAGCGCCGACAAACTGCAGCGCACCTCGGTCTGGCTCGGCAATCTGGAAGGGGGCGTCGACTACCTGCGCGAGGTGATCGTCGACGACAAGCTGGGACTGGCCGAGACGCTGGAGCGCGATATCCAGACCCTGATCGACAGCTACGAGTGCGAATGGTCGCGCACCCTCAACGAAGAGGAGGCGCTCAAGCGCTTCAGCCACTTCATCAACAGCGACAAGCGCGATCCGGACGTCCAGTTCGTCGCCGAGCGCGACCAGCACCGACCGGCGACCCCGGCCGAGCGCATCCCCGTCTACCAGATTGAGGTGGAAACCAAATGATGAAACTAGCCTGCCAACTCAACGACATCCTGCCGGGAACCGGCGTCTGCGCCCTGCTGGAAGGGCGCCAGATCGCCCTGTTCCGCCCGAGCGCAGCCGCCGAGGTGTTCGCCATCGACAACCGGGATCCCTTCTTCGCCGCCAACGTGCTGTCGCGGGGCCTGATCTGCGAACACGACGGTGAGCTCTGGGTGGCCAGCCCGCTCAAGAAGCAGCGCTTTCGCCTGAGCGATGGCCACTGTTTCGACAACCCTGCGATGTCGGTGCAGAGCTACCCCGTTGACGTGCGCGACCAGCAGGTCTGGGTCGCCGTCTAAAACCAAATTCACTCTCTTTCGGGCTGCCAGAGGGTAGCCCTTTCAAGGACTCACAAGATGTACACGGAAACCATCAACAAGTGCGCCGCCAACGCGGCCCGCATCAACCGCTTCGAGCGGGATGACAAGCTCGGCTTCTGGCTCAGCTCCGCCATGGCAGGGGCCTATGTGGGCCTCGGCATCATCGTGATCTTCACCCTCGGCAATCTGGTGGATGCCAGCGTGCGTCCGCTGGTAATGGGGGCCACCTTCGGCATCGCCCTGACGCTGGTCATCATCGCCGGCTCGGAGCTGTTTACCGGCCACACCATGTTCCTCACCTTCGGAGTGAAAACCGGCAAGATCACCATGACCGACCTGCTGCGCATCCTGCCGCAGACCTGGGCGGGCAACCTGATTGGCTCCATCGTGGTGGCGCTCATCTACTCCTACGGCGGCAGCCTGCTGCCGGACGCGGGCAGTCTGGCCCACAAGGTGGCGCTGGCCAAGACCCAGGCACCGGCGCTGACCCTGTTTATGAAGGGGATCCTCTGCAACTGGCTGGTCTGCCTCGCCATCTGGATGGCGCTGCGCACCGAAGGGGCCGCCAAGTTCATCGCCATCTGGTGGTGCCTGCTGGCCTTTATCGCCTCCGGCTACGAGCACTCCATCGCCAACATGACCCTGTTCGCTCTCTCCTGGTTTGGCGCCCACTCCGAGGCCTACACCCTGGGCGGCATCGGCCACAACCTGCTGTGGGTGACCCTGGGCAACACAGTCTCCGGCGCCCTCTTTATGGGCCTCGGCTACTGGTATGCCACCCCCAAGGCTGAGCGCCCGGTTGCGGTGAGCAACGCCACCACCACCGCCAGCCAGACCCAAACCGCCTGATCAGGAGGCCCCATGGACTACTTGCCCATCTTTTGCCGACTCGACAACAAACCTGTGCTGCTGGTCGGCGGCGGCGAGGTGGCGGAGCGCAAGGCGCGCCTGCTGCTGGATGCCGGTGCCCAGCTCACAGTAGTCGCGCCCGAGCTCGACCCCGAGCTGGCGGAACTGGCTGCCAACGGGAGCATCGAGTGGCTGGCCGGTGAATTCGCGCCGCAGCAACTGGCGGGCAAGTGGCTGGTGGTGGCCGCCACCGATCGGCGCGAGGTGAACGCGCTGGTCTACCAGAGCGCCAATCAGGCGCGGATCTTCGCCAACGTGGTGGATGACCCGAAACGCTCCAGCTTCATCATGCCGTCGATCATCGATCGCTCGCCGCTGATGGTGGCCATCTCCTCCGGTGGCAAGACGCCGGTGCTGGCCCGCTTGCTGCGGGAAAAACTGGAAGCCCTGCTGCCGCAACATCTGGGCGCCATGGCGACCTTCGCTGGCAGCCTGCGGGATCGGGTCAAGGCCCGCTTCACCACCATGGGCGAGCGGCGCCGCTTCTGGGAGCGGCTGCTCGGGGCAGACCGACTCGGGCAGGCGTTGGCGCGGGGGGATAGCGCCTCTGCCCACCAGCTAGCCGACAGCCTGTTTGCCGACGAGAGCCAGAGCGCTGGCGAGGTGGTACTGGTGGGAGCTGGCCCCGGCGATCCGGGCCTGCTCACCCTGCACGCCCTGCGCCAGATGCAGCAGGCGGACGTGGTGGTCTATGACCGACTGGTCTCCGACGAGGTGATGGCGCTGGTGCGCCGCGATGCCAAACGCATCTTCGTCGGTAAGCAGGCGGGCAACCACTGCGTACCGCAGGAGGGGATCAACCAGCTCTTGCTGGAGGAGGCGAAGAAGGGCCAGCGAGTGGTGCGGCTGAAGGGAGGCGACCCCTTTATCTTCGGCCGTGGTGGCGAGGAGCTGGAGACGCTGGTCGGCAGCGGCATCGGCTTTCAGGTGGTGCCGGGGATCACCGCGGCCAGTGGCTGCGCCGCCTACGCCGGTATTCCGCTGACCCACCGCGATCACGCCCAGAGCGTGCGCTTCGTCACCGCTCACGGCAAGGGGGGCGCCCGGGATCTCGACTGGCCACTGCTGGCCAAAGATCGGCAGACGCTGGTGTTCTACATGGGGCTCTCCTCCTGCGCCACCATCCGTGAACAGCTGCTGGCCCACGGCAAGGCGGGCGACACGCCGGTGGCGCTGATCGAGCGCGGCACCCAACCCTGCCAGCGGGTCATTCGCGGCACTCTCGAAGAGTTGCCCGCGCTGGCGGTGGGGGTCGAGAGTCCGGCGCTGATCATGGTGGGCTCGGTGGTGACCCTGGCCGACCGGCTCGCCTGGTTTGGCGCGGCACCACAGTGCCAGCGAGCCCTCGCCTGAGGGATTCTCGGCAAATAACAATGAGGCCACCTGCAGGTGGCCTCACTTTTACCTCCCTCTTCTCCCATCACGGTCATAACCTGCTGTTTTAAGTCTGGTATCCTATGGGCATTGAGCCCTTGGCTACCCTCTCAGGAATTCATCCCATGTCTCTTCCCATCAAGAACAGCGCCAGGCAGCGCGCGGATGACAGATCTCGCATTCTCACCCTGCTGCTGCGCGATGACGCCCTCACCGACAGCTTGCTCGACCCGCAGGTGGTGCAGGATGCCGAGCAGCGCGATCAGACCAGCGAACTCACCGCGCTGGTCAACGGGCTGCCCGCCGCCGACGTCGCCGATGCGCTGGAGTCGCTGCCGCCCGATGAGCGTCATGCCCTCTGGGCGCTGGTGGAGGAGGAGAAGCGCGGCCAGATTCTGGTCGAGGCGTCGGAGACGGTGTGGGACAGCCTGATCAGCGGGATGAGCGACAAGGAACTGCTGCACGCCCTGCGCACCCTGGATATCGACGACCAGATCTATCTGGGCCAATACCTGCCGCGCAACCTGATGGGGCGGCTGCTCACCTATATGGCCCCCGAGGAGCGGGATCGGGTGCGGGAGGTGATCCGCTACGGCAAGCACACCGTCGGCGCCATGATGGACTTCGAGATCATCACCATCCGCCCCGAGGTGAGTCTGGCCACGGTGCAGCGCTATCTGCGGCTGCGCGGCAAGATCCCCGCCAACACCGACAAGCTGTTCGTCATCGACAGGCGTAACCACCTGCTGGGGGAGCTGGCCCTCACCACAGTGCTGCTGCACAAGCCCGCCACCCTGGTGAGCGATGTGATGGAGCGGGATCCGGTCACCTTCGATCCGGAAGATAACGATGAAGCAGCCGCCCGCACCTTCGAGCGGGATGACCTGCTCTCCGCCGCCGTGGTGGATGGCAAGGGCAAGCTGATGGGCCGCCTCACCGTCGAAGAGGTGGTGGATCTGGTCTATGAGGAGAGTGACACCGACCTGCGCCGGATGGGGGGTATCAGCGAGGATGAGGACGTGTTCGCCCCTGTCTCCAAGGCGGTCAAGACCCGCTGGGCCTGGCTGGCGCTGAACCTCTGCACAGCTTTTGTCGCCTCACGGGTGATCGGCATGTTCGAGCACACCATCTCCCAGCTAGTGGCGCTGGCAGCCCTGATGCCCATCGTCGCCGGGATCGGCGGCAACACCGGCAACCAGACCATCACCATGATAGTGCGAGCGCTGGCGCTGCAGCACATTCAGGCGGGCAACCTCTCCTTCCTGCTGCTGCGGGAACTCGGGGTCGCCTTTATCAACGGGCTGGTGTGGGGCGGCACCATGGGCATTGCCACCTATCTGCTCTATCAGGATGCGGCGCTCGGCGCGGTGATGACCCTGGCCATGATGCTCAACCTGCTGGTGGCGGCCCTGATGGGGGTCATCATCCCCATGACCATGACCCGCCTCGGCCGCGACCCGGCAGTGGGGGCCAGCGTGATGATCACCGCCATTACCGACACCGGTGGCTTCTTTATCTTCCTCGGGCTGGCGACCATTTTCCTGCTATAACCAGTCACTCAATCCATAAAAAACAGGCCCACCGAAGTGGGCCTGCTGCTATCTGTGTGGTCGGGAATATCGAGATAAAAGGCGCTACTCCCGCTCCTTCACATAAGGTGTACCGAGCGCCTTGGGTGCTACCGCACGGCCGATAAAGCCGGCCAACAGGAACACGGTCAGGATGTAGGGCAGTGCCTCGATGGCCTGCACCGGAATGGCGAAGCCACCGATGCTGACCCCTTGCAGGCGGATGGCGACTGCATCGAGGAAGCCGAACAGCAGGCAGGCAGCCATGGCATTCCAGGGGCGCCATTTACCGAACACCAGCGCCGCCAGCGCCATAAAGCCCTTGCCCGCACTCATGTTGGGGATGAACTGAGCCGTCTGGGCAACCGCCAGATAGGTGCCACCGATACCGGCCAGCAGGCCGCCGATGATGAGCGCGGTGTAGCGCATCCGCACCACCGAGATACCGGCAGTATCGACCGCAGCCGGTGCCTCGCCCACCGCCCGCAGACGCAGACCGAAGCGGGTTCGGAACATCACCCACCAGGCCAGCGGCACGCAGGCAAACGCCACGTACTCCAGCAGGGAGTGGCCGCTCAACAGCTCGCTGTAGAGCTGGCCGATCACCGGCACATCCCACAGCTCCTTGGCATAGGGCAGATCGATGGGGGCGAAACGGGCATCACCGGAGAGCGCAGGGGTCTGGCCACCCTGATCGAACCAGTAACGGCCCAGGGTCACGGTCAGACCGGCCGCCAGAATGTTGATGGCCATGCCGCTCACCACCTGATCACCGCGGTGGGTGATGGTGGCAAAGCCGTGCATCAGGGCAAACAGTATGGAGACACCCACCCCGGCACCCAGACCTACCCAGGCAGAACCGGAGACCGCAGCCGCCGCACCACTGGCGAACGCTGCCGCCAGCAGTTTGCCTTCCAGCGCAATGTTGACCACCCCGGAGCGCTCGCAGAACATGCCCGCCATGGCGGCCAGAATGAGCGGCGGCGCGGTACGGATGGTCGCATCCAGCATCAGGATCAGAATTTCAAACATGATCAGACTCCTTTAGCTTGCGCGGCTGAGCGGTTGGCAAATGCCAGATAGAGCTGCTCGATGCGCGGACGCATCATGTGCTCAAGGGCGCCACAGAACAGGATCACCAGACCCTGCAACACCACGACGATGTTGCGGTCGACACCGAACTCGAAGCTGAGCTCGGCGCCCCCCTGATAGAGGAAACCGAACAGCAGGCTGGCGATGATGACGCCGACCGGATGGTTGCGCCCCATCAGCGCCACCGCGATACCGGTGAAGCCGAACCCTTCCACGAAGTTGAGCTTGATCTGGTGCAGTTCACCCTGCAGCACGTTGAGAGCGAAGAAGCCCGACAGCATGCCAGAGATCACCATCGCCAGGATCACCACCTTGGGATAGGAGATACCGGCATAGGCGGAGGCGCTTTGGCTGGCGCCAACCGAGCGGATCTCGTAACCCCAGCGGGTGTGCCAGATAAAGACCCACACCAGCGCCGCACAGATCAGCGCCCAGAAGAAGCTGATGTTGAGGGGGCTGTTGGGGATATCCATCCCGAACAGGCTCGCCATCCCGCTCATCTTGGGCAGCCAGCTTGCCTCGGCAAACACCTTGCTCTCGGTCGCCATCGAGCCGGGGGGCTTGAACACCTCCACCAGCAGATAGGCCATCAGCGAGGCGGCGATGAAGTTGAACATGATGGTGGTGATCACGATATGGCTGCCGCGCTTGGCTTGCAGCCAGGCCGGAATAAAGGCCCAGGCCGCACCGAACAGACCACCGGCAATGATGGAGAGCGGCAACAGCAAGGCAAACGGCAGCACATCGCCGAGCGTCAGACAGACCAGACCGACACCGAGGCCGCCGATATAGGCCTGACCTTCACCACCGATATTGAACAGACCGGCGTGGAAGGCGACCGCCACCGACAGACCGGTAAAGATAAAGCCGGTTGCGTAGTAGAGGGTGAAACCGACCCCTTCACCGGTGCCGAACGCGCCGTACCACATGATCTTGGCGGCATCGACCGGGTTGATGTCGAGGTAGTAGAACAGAATGGCCGACACCAGGAAGGCCAGCAGGATATTGACCGCAGACAAGACGCCTACGGAGACCCAGGCAGGAATACGTACTTGGCTCATCAGTGGGCCTCCTTGGCAACTTCGTCCGGCACTATGTTCGCCATCATCAAACCAATGGTGCGTTCATCCGCCTTGGCACCATCCAGCTCGCCGACGATGCGACCATCGGCAATGACCAGAATCCGGTCAGCGAGGCTCATGATCTCGTCCAGCTCCACCGAGACCAGCAAGACAGCCTTGCCCTTGTCGCGCATGGCGATGATCTGCTGGTGGATATACTCGATGGCGCCGATATCGACCCCGCGAGTCGGTTGGCCGATCAACAGCACATCCGGGTCCTGCTCCACTTCACGGGCGATCACCAGCTTCTGCTGGTTGCCACCGGAGAAGTTGGCGGTCTTGTGATCGGGATGGGGCGGGCGCACGTCCCACTTCTCCATCTTGGCCTGACAATCCTGCTGGATCGCCTCCTTGTTCTGCAGCCACCCCTTGTTGTATTGCGGGCGGCGGTGATAACCGAGAATGAAGGCCTCTTTCGCCTCGAAGCGGTTGATCAGCCCCATCTTGTGGCGATCTTCCGGCACATGACCGAGGCCATAGTTGCGCACCAGCTCGGGATCGGCCGGTTGCTCCGCACTCACCTTGTGTACGCCGCTGCGGCTGCTGATGGTGAAGCCACCCTTGCTCGGTTTGAGAATGCCGCCAAGCAGGCTGAGCAGTTCGGACTGACCGTTGCCGGATACCCCGGCGATGCCGACCACTTCACCGGCCCGCACCTCGAAGCTGACCGATTTGACCCGCTCCACCTTGCTGGCGTCGAAGTAGCTGAGCCCTTCGATCTTCAGCTTGGCTTCACCGGGCTGGGTTGGCCCCTTGTCGACCTTGAGGCGCACCTTGCGGCCCACCATCAGTTCGGCCAGTTGCTCCTTGTCGGTATCCTTGGTGGCGACGTGTGCCACCATCTCGCCACGGCGCATGATGGAGACCTGATCGGTAATGGCCAGGATCTCCCGCAGCTTGTGGGTGATGAGGATGATGGTTGCCCCCTGATCCCGCAGCTTTTTCAGCACCTCGAACAGGTGATCCGCCTCTTGCGGGGTCAGTACCCCGGTCGGCTCGTCGAGGATCAGGATGCGGGCGCCGCGATAGAGCGCCTTGAGAATTTCGACCCGCTGTTGCAAGCCAACCGGCAGATCTTCAACCTTCTCGTGCAACGGCACGTCGAGGCCATAATCCCGTGCCAGCTCGCCCAGCAGCTTTTCGGCTGACGCCACACTCTGCTGAAGGTGCCAGCCGTTCTCAGCGCCGAGGATGACGTTTTCCAATACGGTAAAGTTATTGACCAGCATGAAGTGCTGGTGAACCATGCCCACGCCTGCGGCAATCGCATCTTGTGAGCCATGGGGATTGAACGGTTTCCCGTCGATCAGCATCTCGCCTTTGTCGGCATGGTAGAAACCATAAATGATGCTCATCAGGGTGGACTTACCGGCGCCATTTTCGCCGACAATGCCGTGGATACTGCCTTTGCGAACCTTAAGGTCGATCAGCTTGTTGGCGTACACTTCGCCGAACCGCTTATCGATACCTCTTAATTCGATGGCATAGCGATCTGTCTGGTCCATGATGCAGCCCTGCGTTTCATGAAATAAGACTAAAAACCGGCCCGTGCGGGCCGGTGGTGCGTTGAGAGTCGTAGCAACTATCTAATTAGTATTTGCAGGTGTTGTCGCTCATGTAGTCATGAACTTTGACCTTGCCAGAGATGATTTCGGCCTTGATGGCATCCACCTTGGCTTTCATTTCCGGGGTGATCAGCTTCTCGTTGTCCTTGTCGAGCGCCCAATCCACACCGCCTTCGGCCAGACCCAGGTTCTTGATACCCGGCTTCCACTCGCCTTTGGCAGCGTCATCCCAGGTCTGGTAAGCGGCCAGACCCACAGACTTGACCATGGAGGTCAGCATGGTGCCCGGTTGCAGGTGGTTCTGGTTGGAGTCCACACCGATGGCAAACTTGCCGCTGTCCTTGGCTGCCTGATAGACACCGATACCGGTGCCACCTGCGGCGGCATAAACCACGTCAGCGCCCTTGGCGAACTGGGACTTGGCCAGCTCGGCACCTTTGGCCGGGTCAGCAAACGCGGCCGGGGTAGAGCCCGCCATGTTCTGGTACACCTCGATCTTCGGATTGACGTACTTGGCACCCTGCTCGTAACCGCACTGGAATTTGCGGATCAGCGGGATATCCATGCCGCCCACGAAGCCGACCTTGCCGCTCTTGGAGGCGATGGCAGCCAGCGCGCCCACCAGGAAGGAACCTTCATGCTCCTTGAAGATGACGGACTGGACGTTCGGCTTGTCGACCACCATGTCGATGATGGTGAACTGGGTTTTCGGGAACTCGGTCGCCACTTTCTCGACGGCAGAACCCATGTTGAAACCGACCGCGACGATCGGGCCGTTGCCACGGCTGGCCAGACGACGCAGACCCTGCTCGCGCTGGGCTTCGTTCTGGGGTTCAAACTCTTTGACCTTGACCCCTTTGTCCTTGTTGTAGAGCTCGACGCCGTTACGGAACACGGCTTCGTTGAATGATTTGTCATATTTGCCCGCGGTGTCATAAATGACGGCTGGCTCGGAAGCAGCCTGAGCAGAGAGAGCAGCGAGAGTGAGGGAGGCCACGGTGGCCAGCTTGAGCACTTTAGTCACGATCGTATCCTTGATTGTTATTAAGTGAGGGAACTTGCTTGCCTGTCAGAGCAGGCTATCTAGCACGCAGGCTTACTCTAAGTCAGCCCCGATGCGGGTCAAGCAAATGATAAGGGAAAAACGTTTGCGTTAACGGTTTGAATTATAAGCAAATAACCTTATAAGCAGTTGTTTTTTAGCTGCTTTTTAGTTTTTTATGCTACCAACAAAAAGACCCAAACGACATTTCACTTATTGTTCAGCAACTTACTGTAAACCGTTTTCCCCTTTTATTCATCCGCCCCCCCTGCCAGCCCGTGATCCGGCTCGCAAAATCCCCACAAACCACGCGAGCAAGGGTTGGCTACAGCTGGAAACGACCAAAGCTCACAGCCCCTTTCTCGAATACGCTCCAGTCAACATTCGCTTACCAACAATCCCCACTCAACGCCACTTTGTTGAGCAAGCTCACAATTCATGTGAACTCGAGATCCAGATCAAGTTGAAAACCATATGAGCCCCTGTATGATGCCCGCCGCATAGACCTCAAATGAAACTGACAAAAACATCAATTGGGCTTCTTTTGCATCACTTCATGCCACCCATTCTGACTTCCTCAGCCAGGTGCCGGTGACATATGCATCGTTGTTTCAGGAAAATAAAAATGAAAAAAAATATTCTGGCTTTATCGGTTGTGACGGCGTTATCCAGCTTGGCGCTGGCAGGTTGTGGCGGTGGTGGCGACGGTGCCAGCACCGATAATGGCAATAACGGTGGCAATGGTGGAAACGCCACCAAACCTGCATTGACCGCCACCTTTATTGATAGTGCGGTAGCCGGTTTGAACTACACCTGCGGTAGCTACAGCTCGCTCACCGATAAAGATGGCCAGTTCCTCTTTAATGACGGTGACACCTGTGCCTTCAAACTGGGCTCAATCCCGCTGGGAGAAACTCAGGTTAAAAAGGGTCAGACCCTGGTAACCCCATACACCATCGCCGAAAAGGGTGACAAAGATCGCGCCATTCGTATCGCGGCCCTGCTGCAAACCATGGATGCAGATACAACACCTGAAACCATTACCCTGAAGTCCGCAGATGTTGTCAAACTGGGTAACACGATCAAATTTGACAGCGATGACGCTTTTAATACCAGCCTGAATGAAGCCCTGAAACAGGCGCAGATCGACAAAAAAGTGGTTGATACCAAAGCAGCCGAAGCACATATGAAGGCGTCACTGGCAGTGCTTAATGGCCGCTCTGTCGCGGTCGACAAGGTGCTCTCGGATTTACAAGCGCTGACCGACCTGAAGACCCTTAACGTTGAAGAGAAACTCAAGGAGTACAAAGACACTCTGCTGGCTGAAACCACAGATAATGGCAAGATTGACCGCCAGATCGTGCTGGCCGCGCTGGCCATGCTCGAAGTAACCAACGACCCTGTTGTTACAGAACGTCTTGGCTTTACATCTTCTGACATCGGCGTTAATTACAGCACCAACCTGGCTAAAGTGATCGATGTCATCATCCACACGCCATACACCCCGTCCGTGGCTCTCAAAGATGGCAAAGGATATACCCGTGACGTAGCCAAGCTGATGGGTACCTATGCCGACAGCATGGACAAGGTCGCCGCCACCCTGGCCGATATCCAGGACCCGGAGTACAACGCGCGCTATGGTGAGAACGACGCCATCACCCTCAACTTCGATAGCGCAAAGGCCCTGCGCGCCTCAGCCATGGCGATGGCATCGGCACTCAATATTGCCGCATCCTACCAATACGGCCCGGATAATGCCTATGCAACCCAGAACGAAGAAGTAACTTTGCCTCGCATGCATATCAAGCAAAGCTGGGGACTGGAGCAACAACCCCATACCACTTATGAAGAGAGCGCCAGCACCTTCCAGACCCAGTTCAGCCCAATGGATATCGAACCGGACCACCTGGTGAACCACGCAGATTTCTTCCGTCTGACCGATGACGCCAAAGTGCGTCTGGGTAAGGCCAAAGCTCAGCTGAAGGATGCGGTGGGTATCGCACTGACCATCGATCAGGGCAAGCTTGACGACTCTTTGACCCAGGATGAGATAGCCACCAACACCACTCTTCTCACAAAACTGGCGGATCATTTCTCAGGCAAAGAGCCCACTGTTGAGTGGAAAAATAGCAAGATCAAGTACTTCAATACCGGTATGTTCTGGGAACCCAAAGAGGTAGGCATCAAGTTCAACATCAACGTCATCCCGTTCTTTGACGAAATGCTGGATCGCGGCGATATGACCATCAAGGTGACTGGCGCATGTAATGGCGACGTGGGTACACGAGACTCCGAACTGTCCAAAGCAATCGGAGAACCCATGTGCCTTATCTCAAGCGACGAGTTCAAGGCACTTGCCCAAAACGGTCGTGGTGCACTGAAGTACATCGGCTGGATGCAAGAAGCTCAAAACAGCCACACTACCATTTATGCCAAGGGAGTGAGCTATGACTGGTCAACTCAGATGACGCCGCTGACCGGTTCGACCTTTGACAAGGTCTTTGTATCTTGTACCGATCTGGATGGAAACAAGGTCAGCTGTGCCGATCAGCTGTAAACAATGCAGAGCGCTCCTGCTGGGGGCGCTCTTTTTGCTGATACCGACGGCGCAAGCTACCGGTATGTTGGCACGCTACAAGGATTATCGGGAGCGTGTCTTCGATCGTCAGGGTCAATTGCAATATCAATTAACCACCCGTGAATATGTGCAATGGATGCCCAACGGGCGTCCCTCATTGTCCACTCTCTTTGAGTTGCGAGAAATGCAGCGTGAGTCATTGCAGCTGAAGCAAGGCTCTTTGATGGTGAATGACGTCATCGTGCACTTCCAGCATGGGCATTATCAAGATGGCCAGCTCATAATGGGAAACACGGAAGTGACCTTACCTGAAGGCCGTTTGCACGCAACTACCCTTCGTTTTGATCCCGTTCATCAAGTGCTGGATTCCCCACGCGCCATGTTATTGAGCTTTTCTGGCGATGTGTTGGGCCAATATCGAGATTATCACCGCCCCCTTCGTTGATCCTGCTGGTTGGTCTCTGGCCGCTCAGGCCGTATAATCCCCGCCTGTATAAATAAACAGGAGTGGTGATGGACGTTTCAACCCTGCTCGACGGGCTCAACGACAAGCAAAGAGATGCCGTTGCGGCGCCCCGCAGCAACCTGCTGGTGCTGGCCGGTGCCGGTTCGGGCAAGACCCGGGTGCTGGTGCACCGTATTGCCTGGCTGATGCAGGTGGAACGCTGTTCACCCTTCTCCATCATCGCGGTCACCTTTACCAACAAGGCGGCGGCCGAGATGCGCGGCCGGGTCGAGAAAGTGATTGGCGACGGCGTGCGCGGCATGTGGATCGGCACCTTCCACGGCATCGCCCACCGTTTGCTGCGGGCCCACCATCTGGATGCGGGACTGCCGCAGGATTTCCAGATCCTCGACTCCGACGACCAGTACCGGCTGATCCGCCGCGTCATCAAGGCGCTCAACCTCGACGAGAAACACTGGGCCCCGCGCGCCGTGATGAGCTACATCAACGGCAAGAAGGACGAGGGCTTGCGCCCCGGCGACATCGACCTCTACGGCGATCCCGTCACCCGCACCTATCAGCAGATCTACAAGACCTATCAGGAGACCTGCGATCGCTCCGGTCTGGTGGACTTTGCCGAGCTGCTGCTGCGCGCCCACGAACTGTGGCTCAACAAGCCGCACATCCTCGAGCACTACCGCGACCGCTTCCAGAACATCCTGGTGGACGAATTTCAGGATACCAACGGCATCCAGTACGCCTGGCTGCGGATGCTGGCGGGCAACAGCGGCAAGGTGATGATCGTCGGCGACGATGACCAGTCCATCTACGGCTGGCGCGGCGCCAAGATCGAAAACATCCAGCGCTTCCTGACCGACTATCAGGGGGCCGAGACCATCCGCCTCGAGCAGAACTACCGCTCCACCGCCAATATCCTCAAAGCCGCCAACAGCGTCATCGCCAACAACGCCGAGCGCCTTGGCAAGGAGCTGTGGACCGAAGGGGCCGAGGGCGAGCCGATTTCGCTGTATGCCGCCTTCAACGAGGTGGATGAAGCCCGCTTCGTGGTCGGCCGCCTCAAGGATTGGAAAGAAAAGGGCGGCCTCTTGGCCGACTGCGCCATCCTCTATCGCTCCAACGCCCAGTCACGGGTGCTGGAAGAGGCGCTGATGCAGGATGCCATGCCGTATCGCATCTACGGCGGCCTGCGCTTCTTCGAGCGGCAAGAGATCAAGGACGCCATGGCCTACCTGCGTCTTATCAACAACCGTGGCGACGACGCCAGCTTCGAGCGGGTGGTCAACACCCCGACCCGTGGCATCGGCGATCGCACCCTCGAGATCCTGCGCGGCAACGCCCGCGATCAGGGGCTCAACCTGTGGCAATCGGCCAAGGCGCTGCTCAACGACAAGGTGCTGACCGGTCGCGCCGGCAACGCGGTGCGCGGCTTTGTCGAGCTGATCGACGCGCTGGAGGAGCAGGTCGGCATGCTGCCGCTGCACCAGCAGGCGGATATCGCCATCCAGAACTCCGGCCTCAAGGTGATGTATCTGGCGGAAAAAGGCGAGAAATCCCAGGCGCGGGTAGAGAACCTGGACGAACTGGTCACCGCCTGCCGCCAGTACCAGCGCCCGGACGAGCTGGAAGAGATGAGCGATCTCTCCGCCTTCCTCGCCCACGCGGCGCTGGAATCCGGCGAGAATCAGGCGGACGAATATGCCGATGCGGTGCAGCTGATGACCCTGCACAGCGCCAAGGGGCTGGAGTTCCCGCTGGTGCTGCTGGTCGGCGTCGAAGAGGGTATGTTCCCCAGCCAGCAATCGACCGAAGAGTCGGGCCGCCTCGAAGAAGAGCGCCGCCTCTGTTACGTCGGCATGACCCGCGCCATGGAGAAGCTCTACATCTGTTATGCCGAGAGCCGCCGCATCTACGGCCGCGAGATGTTCCACAAGCCGAGCCGCTTTATCCGCGAGATGCCCGCCGAGTGTCTGGAAGAGATCCGGTTGCGCACTCAGGTCAGCCGCCCCACCCAGTACGGCCGCTTTAGCCAGAACGAGGTGCAGCAAAGCTTCGACGCCAGCGGCATCAAGCTCGGCCAGCGGGTGCTCCATCCTAAATTCGGCGAAGGGGTGGTACTCAACTTCGAAGGGGTCGGCCAGCAGAGCCGGGTGCAGATCCAGTTCGACGACGTCGGCGCCAAGTGGCTGGTGACGGCGTATGCCAGATTGGAAGCGCTCTGATTTTTCCCGTTCTTGATGCAATCAACCCGGCCTAAGCCGGGTTGATTTTTATATTCGTTATCGCGACAACGTTAAATACGCGATCGTCCGAATACGCTTCGCTATTCGAACCTACGGGCTACGGCCGCGAGATGTTCCACAAGCCGAGCCGCTTTATCCGCGAGATGCCCGCCGAGTGTCTGGAAGAGATCCGGCTGCGCACTCAGGTCAGCCGCCCCACCCAGTACGGCCGCTTCAGCCAGAACGAGGTGCAGCAGAGCTTTGACGCCAGCGGCATCAAGCTCGGCCAGCGGGTGCTCCATCCGAAATTCGGCGAAGGGGTGGTACTCAACTTCGAAGGGGTCGGCCAGCAGAGCCGGGTGCAGATCCAGTTCGACGACGTCGGCGCCAAGTGGCTGGTTACGGCCTATGCCCGCCTTGAGGCGCTGTGATTTTTCCCGTCTTTTGATACAACCAACCCGGCTTAGGCCGGGTTGGTTTATATATCATAGCTTTATTATGCAATAATTTTTATTTATAAGAAAAATCCAAAGTTGCTAACTCACTCATAATCTCTAGGCGAACCACTAATAGTTAATTTGTAATCTGACAAACCGAATCTACCTATCTTTGGTGTACAACTAGCGATTATATTAACTGACAATTCTCGACCGATAACATCATCTTCTTTTCGATGATGACCACTAGCATAACCACTCATTGAGACTTCAAATTCGTCATTAAATTTAAAACTATCGACGGCTATCTCTAGGTCATCAAATATAGTGTCAGTCTCAGCCATTGGGCCTGATAATTCCTCACTATTAAGAATGTCATAACTTGTTTCATTGACCATATCACATATCTTTTCCGCTAATTCATCAGCAGATAACAAATCTATGTTGAAACCCTCCAATATCATCTGAAAATGATCAAAAAGTAACTCTCCAGATATTATTTCTTCATTGTCATTTTCAGCGCTTGCTATATTGCTAAGCTTATCAGCCAAATATACTGAATCGTGATAGATGAATTTTATTTCATCTAACTTTGAGTTGTTGAAATTTTTATCATTGATCAGCATATCTATGGTGTCATACCCAAACATGGCAGCGATAGTGTTAGTTAATCCACTAAGGCTCATGGTCACGCCATCTTGTTGGATGCTATTTGAAAGCAAATTCATCCATTGATACAAGATAGGAAAGCGATTTGAAGCTAACGTTGCCCTATGAATTGCGGCTTGCCTTTCAAATTTCATTTTTTCTGTGTCCTCTTGTCGTTTTTTCACTTCAAGCTCGACACGTAACTTCTCTGCCTGAGAACTTTTTATTTCCAACTCTGCACGTTTGTTTTTTGTCTTTAAATCGATATATTCCATTATCTTGTTACGGCGTTCACTTTTCCGCATCTCCTCTTGAAGATCCATTTCAATTTCTTGAGTAAGAAACTCTTTTTCAGGATTTGCTCTAAGCCTGACTTTGTTAAGTTGTTTCTGAGCCTTTGCCTGGTTAATATCCAATTCTATAGCTTGCTTGTGCTGTGTTAAAATAACGGCATTCTGTTTTTGTTTTACCCATAGTGATAAATGTGGAAATACAAACAGATATAATAGCGTCAGCACTAATGGAAGGATTATCAGATCTACATCATAAAGTAGATTTGTGATGTGCATGGTATCAACCATGTATTTTATTCTTTCATCAATTGAGGCTGTTCCTAAAAAGAGGGTTGCCAACTTATCCCAGTTACATATACACCAAGAGAAAATAAAGGTGCCAATTATAGGGTCTTTAACCCTTATTCTGGCATTACCTTTAATGGAACTCCATATATCCTCTAATATTCCCACTCTCACTCCCATCGGCAAAAACAGTTTTAATTTCGGATTGTTAATGTAACAAAAATACGCCTAATCTTATGATATATTTACATAAAATCTGTGACATCGATCTTTTAGTAGATGGCGTAGCTGGTGAAGCTACGCCGTTTTCTTTAATTGAAGGGCCGTAGGTTCGATTAGCGAAGCGTAATCGGACGATCGCGTAAGACGTTCGCGTAATCGGACGCTTACAACGGAACAACCCTGTTAGGGGTTTACTCCAATCCCCCCAACGGCCCATCCACCGACCCGCACCAATCCTGCGGATAGATGCCACTCGCCACATAACGATGGAAGGTGGAATATGGCCAATCGGCCACCCGCGTAACATGACCATGCTTGAGCGGGTTGATATGGACGTAATCCATATGGCGGCGGTAATCCTGCTCATCCCGGATCAGGTGTTCCCAATAATGGCGCTGCCAGATGCCCCGCTCCCCGTGGCGTAGCCGGGTCTGGTTGCGCCGCTCATTGACCGGCAGGGCGCGGGAAAAGTGGCTTTTGATCAGCCGCCAACGCAGGGGAAAATCAGTGTCTCCCTCCGGCAAAGATAGAATGCAGTGGAGGTGGTCGGGCAGCACCACCCATGCGTGAATGGCGAAGGGGTGAGCCTGCTGCACCTTGGTAACGCTTTGACGCAGCAAGTCGATCTGCTCCACCAGCAACCGGTTGTTGCGTCGCTCCAGCAGGTTGACGGTAAAGAACCAGGTTCCTCCGGGCCACCATGCCCGCCGCCAATTGGCCATCCTTTTACCCTCGTTGAGACCGAAAAGCCAAGCATAGCCTTGCCTCACTTCGATCTGCTTGCGGGTCGTGATGGTGCGGATGTTCCATTACGCGATCGTCCGATTACGCTTCGCTAATCGAACCTACATGGACAGGAAATCTGGAACACCCACTTTCGGGCAAAGGCGTAGCTGATAAGGCTACGCCGTGTTTGTTAGGTGAAGGTATCTGATCACTTAACCAACTTGCTTTCCATCACCCCTTGTTTGCCTTCCTCTTCACTGACCTGACTCAGCTTGGAGCGGGCCATCAGCAGGCCCATCTTGACCTCCTGCCAGACGTAGTAGTTTTTACCCGCCTCGGTGCTGAGGGTCAGGGTGGCATCGTTCTCCGACTTTGAGGTGATGGTGTGGCTGCCCGGCGTCACCTGCTTGAGGATATAGCTGTGAGCCACGGTATCGCCTACGGCAGAACCATCCACCAGCAGCGGCATTTTCACGGCCGTGCCGAAGGTCTCGTTGCGATAGATATAGAGGTTGGCCGCATCCTTGGGGGCCACAAACTGCTTGGCCTGCGCATCTGCGGTGGCATCGGCCATGGGCACGGAAGCACAACCGGAAAGCAGCGCCGCCGACAGCAGGGCGGCACTCATCATTATTTGCCTGAACATAGTTTTTATTTTTAGTGGGTTAATGGGAAATAAAGGTTCGCATGAGCCTTCACTGGCTGACAATCGGTCATATCGGTCGGGGTGTGACCCGGTTCAATCTTTCGGCATTTGGCTGCTTCGTACACGTCACGCACCACCGCTAAATCGGCCATAGCCCTCCTGTGCGCAGCTTCTCTTCTCAGGATATCGCCGGAAAATTCAATAAATGACGACCAATTCTGCAATACCCCACCCTCCGCGACTTCTTAGACTGACCCCTGATTCACAGTGGAGGGATAGATGATGCGTATTGATGGCGTTCGTGACGTGCAGCCAGCAGCAGTAGAGCAACCCGAGGGGAAAACTCGTCCGGCGGGTCTGGATCTTCAAGCCGTGAAGAGCCTGTTTACCTCTCATGGCGTGGGAATCCCGCCAGAACATGCGCTGCGTATGCAAGCGGTAGCCAAGGAGAAAGATACTGTCTTTGGCATTCGTCCGGTTGAAGGAATGGTGACCACTCTGATTGAAGAGGGCTATCCGACCAAGGGGTTCTCGGTCAAAGGAAAAAGTGCGAACTGGGGGCCACAGGCCGGTTTTATCTGTGTCGATCAGCTGTTGAGCAAACGGGAAAATCGTGATGCGGCCGAGATAGACAAACTCAACCAGGCGGTGGCGAAGGGGATGAAAAGCGGTGCCTATACCCAGGCCGACCTCAGGATCAGCCATCAGCGTATCGGGGAGTTGATTCAGGATTTTGGTCTCAAGGGTGAGGGGGTCGGGCCGGTGCGCCTGCTGCGAGCCGAAGGGCCCAGTGGCACCCCTTATGAATTCGTGGCCCGACAGGAGGACGATGGCCTCTACCGGATCAGCCGACAGGGGGAGCAACAGGCAATTCAAGTCCTGGCCAATCCCGAGTGCGGCTTGCCCATGACGGCAGACTACGACCTTTTTCTGGTGGCCCCTCCTCTCGAGGAGTATGGAAATGGCGGGCGTGATGCCAGACCCAACACGGCGGTAAAGTACCAACCCCTGCCTAACGATCCCCATACCATGGCGAGTTTTTACAACCGGGAAGACACTACCCGGGGCAATATCACCTCACGAACTCTGCAGTTGGTCGATACCCTCAATGGCACGCTGGGGCGAGGAGAGCACAGAGAGATGTTTCATCACAGCGATGATGCAGGCAGCCCGGTCTCGTCAATGGGTGATAACTTCCCGGCCACCTTCTATCTGCCACGGGCCATGGAACATCGCAATGGTAATGAGGTGGTGCGCTTTGATGAGGTATGTGTCGTGCCGGACCAGCAGAGCTTCAGCCTGTTGGTCGAGTGTATCAAGGGGAATGGCTACCACTTCAACGCCCATCCCGATTGGCAGGTACCTCAGCGACCCAGTTTTCAGGAAGCTGTCGCCTTCTTCAACGGCAAGGTCTGACTGCATTCCGGCTAGCACATCCGGGCTGCCCACTCGGTACAAAGCTACAGGAACGATTGATGAATCCTCATCGGACCTATGCCCAACCCTGTGGCGGCAGCACAATGCCGCGGCATCAGAAACCCGGCCGCCAGATGGGGCCGGCGGCCGGGTGAATTGTAAAGAGTAGGGTGACAGGGAAAGGGATCAGCCTAGTCTAATCAACTCGATGGGCGCGTAACGCTCTTGAGTGTTTGCCAGCAGCACGCACTTCTCATGCTCCGCCTGATAGGGGGTCATGTGGTCGGTGTGGGCCTCTTTCAAAAAATCGACTGCGCCAGTGGCGGCAATCATCACGCGCTGACCCAGGTTCAGCACATTTCGGTTCCGGTCATAGATCTTCATGTCATTCTCCTTTTCTTGTGTCCTGGCGGATGCGCAGGCGTGTGTCCAGGACAACGGCATTCAGCCTACGCCCCTGAAAAAAGGTGATTTATGTCACAGATCAAAAAAGGGGCGATAAGGGACTCGCAGGTTCAAAAAGCGAGCATGGCCGCTTGGCCAGCGGTTGTCGCGCGAAGTAGCGCCTCCCCTGCCCTTTTCGTCGTGGCAGGCTCGAACCTGTCAGGGGATGGGGTATATTGGTGGCCGATTAGCCAGTCTCATTCACCGTGGCCGCTCAAGCGGGCCGCTGTTTCAACAAGATGGAGAGTGCCCATGAATCGCGACATTACCGCCCAGTTTATCAAGATGCTGACCAACCTCGACCACTGTCTGGCCAAGGCCGAAGCCCACGCCGCGGCGAAGCAGTTCAACGTGGAGAACTTCTTCGGCGAGCGGCTGATCGTCGATATGTTGCCGCTGGCCAAGCAGGTGCTGATCTGCTGCGATTCGGCCCGCGCCGTGGTCGCCACCGCCAGCCACAGCGAGCTGCCGGCCATGGGCGATGATCCCAAAACCATCGCCGATCTGCGCGCCCATATCGGCAAGACCATCAGCTATCTGCAGGGCAAGCTGGACGCGGACTACAGCCAGTACGCCAGCGGTCGCTACGTGCCCCACTGGGCGGGCGGCAAGGGGATGGATGGCCATACCTGCGTCCATGAGTACGGCATTCCCAACTTCTACTTCCACCTCACCATGGCCTATGCCCTGCTGCGCCGCGCCGGAGTCGATCTCGGCAAGCGCGACTATCTGGGCGGGCTCAACCTGCAATAAGCGCCGCGCCGCCACAGGCGGCAAACTGATAGCAAAAGCCTGCCACGCGGCAGGCTTTTTTATGTCGGGTGGTGCAGGGCTGGTGCGCAGAAGGACAAGCGCCCTAGAAGGGGCCGTTGCTCTCGCGCAGTTTGTCGGGCAGGCCGTCGTGATCCCCCAGCTCACGCTCGGGCACGTCATCCCAGTGCAGCTGGCCGAGGGTGATATTGCGCTTGGGGTGGACGGCGTAGTGGATGCGGTTGTCCTCCCGATCGGTATCGCCGATGCAGAGCAGCCGGACACTCTCTTCGGTGTTGTTGATAAAGGCGTGGGCCAGCCCGTCACCGGCCTTGAAGCCCACCGAATCCCCCGGTTGCAGCCGATAGAGCACCCCATCGAGCCAGACGTCGGGCGTTCCTTCCAGCACGTGAACAAACTCGTCCTCGGTCTTTTCGGCATGGGGCCAGCTGGTGCGATGGCCGGGCTCGACGATCTCGTGGTGAATGCCGATGCGGCTAAAACCGAAGTGCTTGCCGAGGGCGCAGCCGCGAGAAAGGGGCTCCTGACTGCCGGAGTAGTAGCGCGGCGTCTGCTCTTGCAGCTCGCTCCAGTGTTTGATGCAGGGGTGACGGGTCATAGTGGTTCCTTATGCTATGAGGATACGGTCACGGGAAGTGTCATCCTAACTGCCAGAATGCGGGGGAGAAAAGCAGAAATCGGCGGGCGCATTCCTCAGCTGACGGCAAAAAGGCGGACTCGGCTGCGAGCTGATCGCATGGCTGGCGAGGGCTGTGCGGCCATGCCAGCGACAGTGGCGCGGACAAAAATGCAGACAACAAAGAGGGAGCCGCTGGCTCCCTCTCTCGATCTTGTCGGCACCTGTTTTCGGATACCTATTTCCCACTCTTATTTCCCAAGATTGTCCGCCAGCTGCTTGGCACGATTGGCCGCCCACTGGTCGATCATCTTCTCCATCTCCCCGGCGGTGATAGGCGAATCCTTGTGGGTGGTGTCCGGGCTTTCGCGGGCATCCATCACCCGCACCAGCAGCTTGCCGCTCTGGGAGTCGAGCAGTTGGGCCATGCTGCCCACCTTGAGCAGGTAGGGCTCCTTGCCGATCACTTCACGAGTGACGTTGATGGCGATCTTGGCGGGCAGCAGGTCACGCAGTTTCGGGTCGGGACGGGTCAGGTCGAAGTTGGTGACAGCCGCCTGGATCCGCATGACCTTAGGGCCGGGGGCGCTGGCAATCTTGACGCCGTGCTTGATCAGCTCGCGCTGGAAGGTGTCGTGGTAGTAGCGGCCAATCTGGTTCTGGTCGTTGGCGGTCAGCAGATACCACTGGCCATTCTCCTGCCGGATAAACTGCAGCGGATCAAGCAGCACCTCGTTGTATTGGCGCAGATCAACACCCGGCTCCTTGTAGACGCGCTGGTTGGGGTTGCTCTCGCTCGGCTGGAAGGCGCTGAAGGGAACAGTTTGCAGTGACTGCAAGCTGTAGGAGACCTGATTTTTGACGGCGCAGCCACCCAGAAGGACCGCAGCCACGGCAACCATCACGACCTTTTTCATATTTGCTCCTGCATTTTACTGTTTGTTTTTGCTGTGGATTTCGCACCACATGGCTGGAGATCCCGTGCCGGAAGCCGCCAATGTCACAGAGAAATAACCTATTCGCCACCTTCTCACAAGCGACAGATCAAGATTGTTCAGCTCACATCCAAGTTGTCACAATTGCGGCGCGTTTGTACAGGGTCGGGCAGGGTATGAATGGCAATCTGGCGAGGGTTCGGTTGTTTAATCCGGCTAAATGGGGCTGCGGCAAGCGCTCAGTTTTTTCAAACGATGCGAGCCCGCGAGCGGCGTGAGTTGAACGGGGGAATGCATCAGAACCCACGATGACCGATCACCAGCCATCCTGCGCAACGGGCCTGCCGCCGGACACGCGGCAGACCCACTCATCAGTTATCCAGATCCCAGGGGCACTGCTTGACCAGCCCCTCTTTGCCGCTGGCGACGATCGCCTGCTGCACCATCCGTTTGTAGCGATTCTTGATATGGGCAGGCAGCGCGGGCACCAGCAGCCGCTCATCAAACTCCGGCAGCGGGCGATCCGGCAACACCGCCTGCTCCTGCGGGCTGAGGGGCGGACGGGAGCCGACATTGCTGGCCGAGATGGTGGGCGTGCCCACCAGCATCTGGCGTTGCAACGGGGCGCTCAGCAGAAAATCCACCAGCAGGTAGGCGGCCTTGAGCCGTGCGGGATCATCGCCAACATGGCGGGCGATGGAGAGCGCATCGAGGGCATAGATGGCCCCCTCCTGCACCATGGCGATCCGCCACTGCTGGTCGTACTGCTTGTTGCACTCCACCAGCTCCAACCCCCAGGTGGTGGCAAAGGTCTGCTGGCGCAGATCCTCACAGCGGTTGGCCTGATTGAACCAGAAGCCACGGCTGGCTTGCAGCCGCTGCGTGAGCTGTTGCTCCACCTCTTGCTGCAACGTTTTGTCGGCTAGCATCTCGCCGCTGGCAAACAGGGCGGGCGACTTGCCAAGGGAGAGCAGCACCGAAAACAGCAGCGGTTCGAACTGGTCGCAGAACTCGGCAAACTGGCCCGACGGCGGGCTGCTGGCGAGCACCTGCCAACTGGTGGGCGCTTGCGGCACCTGTTTGCTGTCGTAGGCGAGGCTGAACATGGCGTAGGAGAAGGGCACCGAGTAGTTGCGCTCCCCCTGCTTGTCATACTCGGTGTTCTTGAGGGCGGGCTTCACCTCGGCGTAGTGTTGCAGGCGACTGAAATCGATAGGGAGCAACAGCTTGAACAGCGGTTGGTGATGGGCCTTGTAGAAGTAGCTGGTCGGCAGCACCACATCGGCGCTGCGGGTGCGCAGGGCGCGGTAGACGCTGTCAAAATCGGTCAGCAGCGGCTCGATCCGGCTGACCGTCGCCTCCACCCCATGGGCTTTGGCGTAGTCGGCAAACTGTTGTTCATAACCCGCTGGCAGATAGCCCCACTCCAGCAATCTGAGCTGAACCGGGGCCGCCAGCGCCGGGGCCATCCCCAACAACCAGCAAAGAGGCAGTAGACGCATGGCCGGACACTCCTGACAGGTAAACCTTGATGGAGTATAGGCCCCTGCGCCGACTCGTCAGGCCACCAGCTCGGCCCCCATGCTCGCCAGAATGGAGAGGCTGACTACCGCAAACAACACGCCAGTCACCAGATTGAGTGGCCGCTGCACCCGCAGCAGCAGGCGCTGGGCGCGATCGGTGGAGAGGCTCCACGCCAGCAACCCGAACCAGCAGAGGGAGATGATAAAGAGCTCGCCTACCAGCAGGCCGCGGGTCACCCCGTCCACCTGCGGCGTCACCATGGCGGCCAGCAGACCGATAAAGAACACCAGCGCCTTGGGGTTGAGCAGATTGGTGGCGATACCGGCACGCACGCCCCTGCCCCAGCCGCGCAGCTCGTTGGCGGCGCTGGCCATCACGGTGCCGCTCTGCTGGCGGGCCGCCATCAAGGCGCCCCACCCCAACCAGCCCAGATAGAGGGCGCCGCAGCACTTGATCACCATAAACAGCAGCGGGTGGCTGGCGATCAGCATGCTGATCCCGGTCAGGCTGAAGGTGGCGTGTACCATGATCGCCAGCGAGATGCCCAGCGCCGCGCCAAGGGCGGTCGGCCGGTGCAGGCTGGTGCGCAGGATCAGGGCAAAATCGGGGCCGGGGCTGGCCAGTGCAATCAGGTGCATCAGGCCGAGGGTAACGAACAGACTGGTCAGCATAACAACTCTCGCTTTAACGACGGAGAGTCAGCATGGCGGATCAGCGGGGGGCGCGGCTTGTAAAAGATTGCATCTGGGCACGAAATTCGGCGGGCGTCAGACCGAATGCCTGGCGAAAGCCGTGGTGGAAGTGACTCTGATCGAAGAAGCCGACCGCCAGCGCCACCTCGCTCACCGCCATCCCGCTCGCCAGCAGCCGCTTGCCCTGCTCCAGCCGCAGCCGTTTCAGCCAGGCGTAGGGGGTCATGCCGCTGCGTTTCTTGAACTGGCGCAGGAAGGCGAAACGGTCGAGCCCGAGCAGCCCCGCCAGCTCTTCCAGCGAGTGGGGTTCGTCGAGGGCGGCCATCAGGTAGTCGCGCAGGAATCTCAGTTGGGGATCGGCCAGCGGGTGTACCTCGGGGGCCAGATGCAGCAGCTCCCCCAGCAGGGCCAGCAGCTGGCTCTCGATCAGCAGGCCATCGGCCTTGGGGTTGTCGAGATAGCCGTGCAACTGGGCAAAGCCTTGATAAAGGTCGGGTCTGCTCTGCAATCCCTTGTCGAAGAAGGGTTCCGGCTGCTCCGGCAGCCAGAGCGCCAGCTGCTGCGGATCGATGGCGAAGACCCGCACCTCGTACCCTTCCGGCAGCAGGCTGAGGCCGTCGTGCACCTCATCCGGGTTGACGGTAGAGAGCACCCCGCGCACCAGATGGTGACTGTTTCCCTTGTGGATAAACTTCTGACCACCCCGCTGCACCAGCCCGATATGGTAATCGAGATGGACATGGCGGCCGTAGCTGAACGCCCTGTGGTGGGAGTGCGACAGCTCGACACCCGGCAGGTGCGGGGATTGCCAATAGCGGATGAGGGAATCGGTGGTATTCATGGGTTATAGATACACCAGAAGCGGGCGTTGGACTTGTAGATTATTGCACGCAACCCCCTCTCAACGCCCCCACAGCCGCGGGGTCGACTCCACCAGCGAAGCGAGCGGCACCCGCTCCACCACCTGACGCATATGCTGCACCAGCTCGGGATTGGCATCCCCCAGCGACTTGGTCAGCACGATATGCACCTCCAGCGGAGTGACTGGAAGGTAGATGAGGCGGGTCACCGCAGAGAGCCGGGCGCGAAAATGGTTGGCGGAGATATCGTTGGAGAAGAGCGCGGCATCGATGCGCCCGCGCAGCAACTTCTGCATGTTGCCATGCTCCCAGCTGAGCTGGGAGAGGGTGTCGATATGGATCTGCGGATGCTGCAACAGCGGCGGCACGATCGCCTGACTCGACCAGCCGATGGTGGTGCCGTAGAGATCTTCCTGCCGCTCGACCGAGTGAAGTCGCGATGGCACCAGTACCACCAGCACCGGCCGCAGCAGCAACAGGTGGGGGTCGATATAGTGAAAGTGGCGAGCCCGCTCGGGACTGTAACTCAGCAGCGGGGTCAGCTCGCACTCGCCATTCTCGAGGTTGCTGAGCAGCCGCGCCACATTGAGCCCCTGCCACTCGATGGTGCGCCCGATCGCGGGTTCGATATGGCGACGAAAGTAGTCGATCACCGGCCCGGAGACCTTGCCCTGCTGATCGATGGTGACCAGCGGCGCCAGCTGGAAGGCGCATCCCCGCAGTGGCGCGTTGACCGCAACGGCTTGGCTGATGGTCATAAAAGGGAGAAGAAGTGCCGATAGCAGTAATACCAAACGCATACCCGAACGAGAGATGCCCATAAGTGCCGACCCGATGCCCCGATAGCCATCAGCATGGCACAAGGCAAAGGGGCGGGCTATCTGCTCCCGCCGTTCTGTGGTCCCTGTTCCCCCCAATTTCCACCGACATCAACCACACTCACTATTGTCAATGAGATCAACAAAATCATTGTTTTGCTTGGCTTTTTCTCATTGGATATATTGCCACCTCAATTCATCCATTCCGCTTGGCCGGTATCTTTATGAGACTGTTACTGATTGCTTTGTCCTTTTTTGCTGCAACTGCCAGCGCCAATGAAAAACCCCCCGTGCCTTACTATGACTGGGGCGGTTGTCCGTTTGAAGGGTGCACCTATCAGCAATGGACCACCAAACAGGAGGTGGTCGCCAGAGCCGAGCCTTCGCTGACCGCCAAAACCCTGTTCAAGGTGCCGCGCGGCCAGAATGTAGAGGGACTGACCGGTGTGGTCATCGTCGAAAAGCCGGGGATAGTCAAGGTTCTGAAACCGGTCACGCTCGGTTATAACGACAAGGGTGAAGGCCCGCAGCTCAAGCTGAAAGCGGGCGAACAGCTGTATACGCTGGCCAGCCTCGGGGAAGGGGCGATGCAGTTCTGGTACAAGGGAAAGACCTACACCCTGGACTATGACTACGAGCGCAACCAGATCAAATATGGTGCCACGCCGAAGAGCCAGTGGTGGGTGAAGATCAGGGACAGGCAGGGACGTGAAGGCTGGGTTGCCGAAGCCAAAAACTTCGCCCATATGGATCGTTTCGAATAGTGAACCATTGCCAGCGCCCTCACAGCGAGGGCGCTGGCAGGCCAGAGGTTACAACTTGGGTTGCAGCTTCATCTCGTGCAGATACTCCAGCACCTGGGTTTTGTAGTCCGCCTGATAGGAGAACTTGGTGCTGTCGCACGCCGCAATCAGGTTCACCGCGGTGCAGAACAGAGTTGCTGCCAGCAGCCCCTTGCCAACCCACTGCGGATAACGACGGCTCCAACGCACCAGCAACAGCAGCATCGGGAACAGGGCGTAGGGGAAGATCAGCATCAGGTGCCAGTAGTTGAAGATGATGGGCGAGAGCGCCGCACTCACCAGCACCGCCAGCACCGCCGCAAGCGCATAGAGACCGAGCCAGCTCTCGCCATTCACTTCGGCCCGATCACTGCGCAGCAGGCGCGGCTTGAGTTCACGCCACAGTTGCCAGTTGGCCTTGGCTGCCAACAGCACGGTCGCCGAGCCTACCCCGTAGATCACCACCCGCCACAACCAGACCGCCGCCAGTTGCAGATATTCGTGCCCCGCCAGCCAGATAAACTGGGTGTCGTTGACCAGCTTGCTGGCAAACAGCCAGGAGCCGTAGCGCAGCCAGTAGATCACCGATTTCAGCACCGGATAGACGTGTACCAGCCCCCAGCCGATATAGCGCTGCCGCGCTTCGGGATCGACGTTCTGGGTGATGTGGCTGTTGCTCATCACTTCCATGGCATAAGGGATAAGGGATGCACCAATCAACAGCGCCGCCACCACCACCCCGCTCCAGCTCACCTTGAGAATGCGGCGCCAGAAGAGATAGGTGGAGATCACCGCCAGCAGCGGCCAGGAGTAGTGCAACTGCATCGCCATGCCGATGGCCAACAGGTGAATGATCATGTGCCAGAAGGAGGCCCGCTCGCGCATATGCCAGGCCGACCAGCAGTGCATGGCGGAGAAGAGGAACAGATAGGAGGGGTTGTAGAGCAGGCTCTCGTACTGGAACCAGGGGTTGAGCCAGCAGAGCACCAAAAACAGCAACCGCACCACATTGCTATTCAATACATTGCCATTCAATGCACGGTCATCAAACACCTGGCGGATCACCGCATCAAACAGCAGGAAACCGACCAACCGCATCGCCAGCAGCAGCAGCATGGGCGCATAAGGTGAATCCCACAGCAGCAGCGGCCCGCCAATCAGCCAGGCCGACAGACTCCCCGGCACATTGCCCACCGCACTCGCCGCATTGCCATAGCTGAGCCAGACCCCCTCATAAGCCCCCAGGTAGCCCTTGTGAAGCATCTGGGTCTGGTCGCCGGTGAGGAGTTGGTGATCGGAAAACAACCAGGAAAGCAGCAGCCCGGCAAATATACAGGCCGCAAATAATGCGTTATGGTAGCGCCCACTAAGACCAATCATTGATCCACACCTATTGAAAAAATTGCTAACGACTTTAACAGTTGCCACCTGATTTTGCTCGTTTACGATTCACATTTTTAGTAGATTTACCAGTCAGTTATGAGACCCGCGGAGCAATTATGACCCCACCAGTTAAAAAGTTTTTATTCATTGTTGAAGACTTGTATGGTGGTGGTGCGGAAAAGGTTCTGCTCAATACCGCATCATTACTAAAAGATGCCGGTGCCGATGTAACCTTGTTTACCTTGCGGGAAAAAATAGATCATACGTTGCCCGACAATATTCATCCGATTGATCTTGGCATTGTCACAAAACTGACCAAAGCCATATCCAATATTGCGGTTGAAAAAATACAAGCGTCGCTGATCCTCAAAAAAATCAAAGAGATTTCACCTAACGTCATCATCTCATGCTCATGTGACAAAATTACTAGACACCTGCCTGAAACACTGAATATCTATTACTGGATCCATGGTAATGTCACCGGCTTTGCCAAAAACAACGCCAAAGGATATGAAAAATTCAAGCGCTTCTATAATGGCAAAAAACTGATCTGTGTATCCCGTGGTATAGCAGACGACATTTTGCACAATGTAAAAGCCACCCCCAAATCATGTCAGGTTATCTACAACCCATTTGATATCGAGAAAATTCAGGCGTTGGCCGATGAGCCTTTCAGCAAGCCATTCGACAAGTATTTTATCCATGTCGGCACCTTCGAAGAGCGAAAACGCCACGATCGTCTCTTGCAGGCATATCAGCTAAGTGGCGTTGATACGCCACTCATCCTGATGGGCAAAGGGGAACGACGTCCTCATATTGAAGCCATGATCGAGGAGATGAGCCTTGCCAGCAAGGTGAAAATCATAGATTTTCAGAAGAATCCCTATCCCTATATCAAAGCTGCCCAGGCACTTATCCTGACATCAGATGCTGAAGGGCTGCCAACTGTGCTTATTGAAGCTCTGATATGCCATACACCGATTATCAGTGTAGATTGTCCGTCTGGGCCTGCAGAGATATTGACGACACCACTCGATAAATTTCTAATCCCTATGGGAGATATCAATGGACTGGCCATGGCAATTACAAGTGTGGATCAAAGAAGAATCCCCGTTAATTCAAACTATTATCAACTTTTTTCTAGTGAAAGTGTGACCGAAGAATTTATCTCTTTATGAGAAAGAGTTGGGGAAAACCCCAACTCTCTATAGATAATCAGCCACCCACTTTTCAAATACTGTTTTAAATTCAGCAACATTTATAAAATTCACGTCTTGTTGTGCAGACCTGGTTTCTGCGTAGATAACACTTGAGTGAGGATTATTTGGATGCCACTCCACATTTTCTGGCATCCCGAAATTATCATTGTAAATACCAAGAACAGGTTTACTCAAACCTGTTGCAATATGCACTGTAGCAGTATCCACAGACACCATACCGGCACAATGCCTTACCTGTGCAAAGAGCGCCGCCAGAGACGGTTTCTCATGATCAATAATAACCCTGGCTGGGTCACAAACATGAGATACAAGGCGTTCAACGTCCTTCTCACGCCCAGGTGGATACAACAGACAAATGCTGTAATTTGATGCATCAAGCATTGTGTTGATTAGCTCTATATTTTTCTCAACACTGAAACAACGAGATGCCCCACTACCATATGGATTGAAACACAACGTTCTATTACTTGGCCACCAAGAGCCAACCCTATCCTCAGAATCCTTGAACAAAGGCACTATATAACTGGTATCAGGGTTAGCAATCCCCATATGCTCCAACAGCACCTTAAATTTTTTAGCGAAGTGCATCCCTGCTGTTTTTTGGCCCAGCTTGATATTAATACAGTCAAGCTCATCATCGAGTCCTGCTACATTTTTGCTCCTAACTTTGGAGATGAAATAAAGATCCTTCATCTTCATTTTTTGGCTAAAATGCACAAGATAATCTACATCACCCATTTCATTTGCTAATTTTTTGAGCTCCATATAGCCAGCTCTCTTTGGTATTTCAAAGACGTAATCAAAATTAAAAAAATCTCTAAACAACGGAGCCATTTCCGTGCTGGTAATAACGTAGATTTTCCGATCTGGAAATTTATGTTTAATCTCCCTTGCCACCCAGGAAGAGACGATTGCATCACCAAGCTTGGCATCCCACCTAACAAAAACCGTGACACCATGCGATGACGATCTTACTGATGGATGACGATCAAAAAGTAAAATACCCAGCTTGCGGCGAAGGACATCCCTCCATAATTGAAAGGTTTTAATCACAGCAATCACCTCCATCATTCTATATGTTGACCATAATTTCTGTCATCAATAGTCGATTGGAATAGTCCAACATCCAGACAGCACGGCTCAACACCAGCGGCACTCATTTTATTCCACTGCAGCCGCCCAGTGAGATAATCAGCAGGCATTCTGATTGGATAAGCTATTTTCAGCAGTTTGTGAGCGCCTGCCAGCGTAAGAATATATCCGCCTGTAGATATAATTCCTCGTTGTGAGTTTTTACTGGGTGTTAAATATTTTGCCAAACGATATCCTTCTGGCAAAGATGAGTATATTGGGAAGTGTTTCGCCTTGCCATGATGCAAGAATACAATGTCAGAATTGTTTTTATTAATGATCTCGTTGGTGATAGCTTTGAAATGCATGTGGACGTAAATATCATCTTCTAAAATGACACAACGAGGAATATTTTTCTCCACCATCATTTCATATATATTGATATGACTCATGGCACAACCGACCTCACCCAAGCTAAGGTCATGACCGCAAGTCTCTCTTGCCAGATTGAAATCCACTTTCGCCAAGCTATCTGATGCCAATGACTTGCCATCGACAGCATCGAAAAACTCAAAGTTAACCCCCAAATGAGACATTTGGCGCTCTACCATGGCCCGCCTGTCAGCACTACGTGTCAAACTAATAATAAATACGGGTATCATAGTTATAATAAATCCTGCTTAATTTCATGACAAAATAAAATAAAGATTAGGCTTAATGAGTATAAATACATCATGCTTTGGTGTTCAAAAGGTACATCAAACACAGCTCCAACAGCGAATGATATAGGGATAAACACTCCAGCAGACACAATCCCCATTTCTTTCGCAAAAAATATTGCCGGTAATATAAGCATGCCCAGCAAGAAAATGAATCCTATCCCTCCCCGAATAACCAAAGTCTGCAAATACTGATTGTGTGCATGCGCTAGCTCAGGGCTTAGCAACGCTTGCGGCACAAGACCTTGCTTCACTTGCACTTGCTTTAACGCATCAAAACCATCGGTGCCCACGCCTATTAATGGTGACTCGATAAAGCCTAACCAAGCACTTTTCCATGCTACAGCTCTGAGCCCAAGAGATGTGCTGTAATTTCCATTCCCCATGTTTACAACATCAGAAAAACCAGCATCAATTCTATTTTTCACTATACTGCTGTTTAAATATAGCATTCCGAATACCAACAACAACCCTAGCGTGATTGAAATATATTTCAATGGTTTTTTTGTTATTTTAACAAGTAACAGGTAGGTAATCACAACTATGAACGCCAGCCAAACACCACGACTTTGTGAAAGATATAGTGCACACAGAGAGAATAGTGCCGAGATGATAGACAACCCTTTTTCAAGAAAAGTATCCGAGAAAGAAAAAGAAATCCACATATTGAGAATTGCTAATGTCAGGGCAGCTTGAGAAAAAATAATCGCGTTTGTAAAACCCTCGACTCTAGCTACTCCATGAGTATACTGCCATATACTAATAACCCCCAATCCAAACCCACCCAAAATAATGCCACAATAACCAGCTTTTAGTAAAAAAGTATGCCGTGGCATTAAAAATGCGAAACATGTGACATAAATTATGGCACGCATAATTCCATATTGGTCACCATGAATCTGTCTGTTTACAAAAAGACAAATGGCATAGGATAATAAAAACCATAATATATGACGATTTCTAATACCCACAGGATAGCGATGAACGAAAAAAGAAACCATACCTATTAAGGATGCAATGACAATAAGGTTAGATAGATATGTTTTGCCATCAATAAAGAAAAACATTCCGCTGAATGCGAAGAGCAGGGTGAGCGAAAAAATAAGAAAAGTAAATCGCTCCACATTTATAATGCTTTTTAATATCACTTTGATTTCCTGAACACATAATTACCGCGAATTTTTCGCCATAACCCGAACACATCGGTGCGGGGGAAGATGGCGATCCGGCGGATCTGGAAAGGGTCCTGGTGCATTGCTTTGGGGCCACTGTTGGTAGCGACGGCAAAACGGTACCCGGCGGCGATAGCCTGCTCCTTGGCACTGTCGTTCATATCTCCGTAAGGGTAGGCAAACGAGAGCAGCGGATGGCCAAGCAGGGTCTCCAGTTGGCGTTTATTCTCCTGAATTTCATGGGCTTGTTGTTCGGCTGTGAGCTGACTCAAGCGGGGATGAGTCAGGGTATGCCCCCCAATCTCCACATAGCCACTGGCGGCCAGCGCTTTGACCTGCTCACCACTCATTAGCGAAACCTTGGTATCGGGATTGGTCGGATGCTCCACATCCCAACGGTTATAGCCTTCACCGGTGACTACGTACACCACAGCTTTGTAACCATATTTTTCCAGCAGCGGCAGCATGCGGGTCAGGTTGTCCTGATAGCCGTCATCGGCGGTGATCATCAGGTACTTCTTGCCGTATTGCAGACGGTGGATAAAACCTTTGTCCGCCAAATCACGGAACGTCAGGGTTTCATAGCCGAGCCACTTCATCAGGCGCAGATGCTTCTCGAACATGGCGATCGGCATCCAGGTGCCGTGCACCCCTTTCTCGCTATCCTGCTCGATAAAGCGGTGGTACATGATGACCGGCATCTCGCGGCGCAGGGTTTCCACCACCGCATCTTGATAGATGGACTCCAGCCCGGAGACGACACCCTGCAAGCCGTACTCGTCCTGAATGCGCTGACGAATGGTCTCCGGCACCGTTTTACTGGCCAGTGCGGATGCAATCTCTGCCTTCAGCGCAGCAAAATCGATAGCCAAATCTTTGGGACCAATATCACCAAAGTTGCTGGCCAGCGCCTCGTCCAGATTCTGTTCAGTCACCAGCCCGATGGCCTTGGCCTCGCCGATGGCAAACGCCGGACGACCGCACAACAGGGCTTCCATCGCCACCCGACCAGCGCCGATCACCAGATCGCTACCCGCCAGCAGCGCGGGCACATCGTCGACATAGCCAACAAACTCGGCGCGCTCTTCAAAACGGGCAAAGCGCTCCGGCACCTTGGTACCACTGACAATCCGTACCTTGCATGCATCGAGATCGAGCACTTCGTCGAGTAAGCGGTAACAGAGCTCCCCTTTGGGGCCGCTCAGACGCCCGATGATGGCGATCACTGGTTTGGCATTGTCCGGCGCAGGCACAGGCTGGAATTTGTCAGTTTCGATACCGTTACGCAGCACCTGCACGATCGCAGGATCGACCCCCAGATTGTCGACAATCTGATGGGCGATATCCTCACAAACAGCAACCGCTCGATAGCCGAGTGCATGGAACGCTTTGCGCGAAGCATGCACCGGCTGGCGACCATGCACCGTGGTGATCATCGGGGTGCTAGTCAGCTTGCAGGCGACATAGCTGCTCCAGCCGGAGGCGCGGGAGTGAGCATGCACCAACTGGATATGGTGCTTCTTGATGAGATAGATGAGGTAGAAGACGTGCCAGAAGCGGCGCAGAATGCTGCGCTTGTTGAATCTCAGCGTGAAGACGGGGCCAAGGGTCGGTTTGGTCAGGGTGTCTGAAACGTAAAAAACGTTGTGACCACGCCGGGTCAGTTCGTTACCGACCGTAGTGGCATAGACCTCGGCGCCCGTGACTTCGAGCTGGGAGAGCGCCATCAATATATTCATCCTAGGCGCCCTCCATTGGCGAGACTTGAATGAACAATGCAGCTGGAAGGACGTTTACTCTCCCCATCTAATAATTGCTCGATCTGCCTCATACTCTCCCGGAGATTGAAAATCTTGGCTCGCTCCTTCGATAAGGAACTATATGTTGATAGCATTTTTTTATTTTCAATCATTTTGCGTATTGCCAGTGCAAGCGCATTTGCATCCCCGACAGGAACGAGAACACCATATTTTCCGCCATCGAGAGCTTCACTAGGTCCAGTACAATTTGTTGATACAATGGCCTTCCCCAACGCCATCGCCTCTACGAGTACAACCGGGTAACCCTCATAGTGTGAGGACATAATGAATAGATCGCTATCAGCAAGATATGGATATGGATTTTCCTTGAACCCAAGTAATCTCGTACTATCACCAATATTATTAATATTAATAAATGCCTCTAACCCAGCTCTATCATCACCTTCCCCCAAAATAGCAAGGTGATATTTAACCCCTGCATCAATATTTATCTTATGAGCAGCCAGTAAGATGTCGAATCCTTTTTGTGCATTGCATAGCCGTCCGATAGCAATAACTTTTATTTGCCCTTCACTCGTAATAGGCTCATGACTTTTCCGAATTATGCCTTCGATATCAACCGGGTTATAAACCACTTGAGTATATGGTTTCACTTCAGGATACAATTTCAACAATGCATTCTGTGCACCTTTAGAGACACAGACAATGTTATCCATTTTTTTATAAACGGTACGTTCAACTTTTCTGGAAAGAATTTGATGGCACAACAAGTCTATATGGACCCATGCGATTTTTCGCACAACAGAATTCAGATGAGATAACAACAGAGAGCTATTCCCTTCCAAAAATGCGATACCAACATCATATCGTTCATTAAATATGATACTTGCTAACCACTTGTTATTTAACACAAAATTCCACCAGCGTTTTTTAATAGAGAAAAAAATTCTACGCTGAAACAATCCCGATGGTTCGGTCGGCAACAGAAATTCCACTGTTACATTTTTTGGAACTTGAGATAAGTATACGCCCTCACGCCTTAATAACAGCAGCGTAATAGCGTATTTACTAAAATCCAAACGCTTAAGCGTTTCGATAAGGACCTTTTCGGCGCCTCCTCCGCCCAATGTTTCCATTATAAATAAAACTTTTTTCTTCATGCTAACCACATAGAAAATAACGAAAAAGCCGCCTGATTGGCGGCCATTCCGCAAAAGCAAATAATTAGGCCCGGTTGAGCCAGGCCATGTAATCCGCTACCCCTTCGGCAACGGTTTTGAACTCGGCGTCATAACCCACGCTGCGCAGCTTGGTCATGTCAGCCTGGGTGAAGCTCTGGTAGCGACCCTTGAGGTGATCCGGGAAGGGAATGTACTCGATAGCGCCCTTCTGATGATGCTTGATCACCGCTTCAGCCACGTTCTGGAACGGCTCGGCACGACCGGTACCACAGTTGAAGATGCCGGAGTGCTGCGGGTTCTGCCAGAACCAGAGGTTTACCTTGCAGACGTCGTCGATATAGATGAAGTCACGCATCTGACCACCGTTCGGGAAGCCATCGCAACCTTCGAACAGCTTGGGATTCTCGCCCTTCTTCACCTGGGTATTGAGGTGGAAGGCAACGGAAGCCATGGAGCCTTTGTGCTGCTCGCGCGGGCCGTAGACGTTGAAGTACTTCAAACCGACTACCTGAGAGTTGATCTCGGGGATCCAGCGGCGCACGTACTGGTCAAACAGCTGCTTGGAGTAGCCGTAGACGTTGAGCGGCTGTTCAAACTTGGGATCTTCGATGAAGTTGTCGTTGCGGCCACCGTAGGTCGCGGCAGAGGAGGCGTAGATAAACGGAATTTCGCGCTCGATGCAGTAGTGGAACAGATCCTTGGAGTACTCGTAGTTGACCTCCATGATGAACTTGCCGTTCCACTCGGTGGTGGCGGAGCAAGCACCTTCGTGGAAGATCACCTCGATGCCGTTGTCCCACTCTTCAAACTCGTCACCGGAGACGATGCGAGCCTGAAACTCGTCTTTGTCCATGTAGTCAGCGATGGTCAGATCGACCAGGTTGACGAACTTGGTGCCGTCGGTCAGGTCATCGATGACCACGATATCGGTCCGTCCTTGAGCGTTCAGCTGCTTGACCAGATTGCTGCCGATAAAGCCAGCACCGCCAGTTACTACGATCATGGAGTTTGCCTCTCGTACGTTGATGGCTACATGTGACTGCTTGTTAAAGCTGTGTATAGTGAGCCAATTTGAAATTGCCGAAAAGTTTATCACGGGCCGCCCGGGGATTCGACCTTGTTCAAAACTGCCCCGAGCGGAACCTGTTGGAGGAATGAGTGATGAAAACCAGAGACAGGATCATTCACAGCGCGACCGAGCTGTTCAACGATCAGGGTGAACGCAACATCACCACCAACCATATTGCGGCACACATGGGTATCAGCCCGGGCAACCTCTACTACCACTTCCGCAATAAAGAAGACATCATCCACTCCATCTTCGACCAGTATGCCCGCCACCTGAGCGAGAGCTTCGTCCCGACCCGCAACCGCGAAATCACCCTGCAAGATCTGATGGGCTATCTGGATGCCATCTTCTATCTGATGTGGCAGTTCCGCTTCTTCTACGCCAACCTGCCGGACATCCTCAGCCGCGACGAACCGCTGCAACAGAAATACCTCAAGGCACAGGAGCAGATGCGCTCCTCCGTGGTCGCCCTGCTCAGGAGCCTGCGTGAAGGGGGCATCATCGATGTCAGCGATGAAGACCTGCCGGATCTGGGCCAGACCATCAAGATGGTGGTGACCTGCTGGATCCCGTTCCAGATTGCCCAAGCCCCCAACACCCGCATCACCAAGCCGCTGCTCTATCAGGGCGTGCTGAAGGTGCTGTTCC
Organism: Aeromonas sp. QDB62; assembly: GCF_027705695.1. Lineage (NCBI taxonomy): Bacteria > Pseudomonadati > Pseudomonadota > Gammaproteobacteria > Aeromonadales > Aeromonadaceae > Aeromonas > Aeromonas sp. QDB62. The sequence goes on from NZ_JAPDCD010000026.1 coordinate 59,240, forward strand.
TGCTGCGCCCCTATGTGCAGCCCCAGGTGGCCGGACAGATCCAGCAGCTGGAGCAACACTACCGCCAGCTGGCCCAACCAGTTGGGTGAGATCTGTTTCACATTTGTTGAATATCAGCACAATCATTTGAATTTACCGCAACAGATTGCAGTAAAATGTTGCCCTCTGTTGATACGCAGCTGAAATAGCCAATAAGGATCGAGGATGTCTAACGGATTCTATCGTCACCTGACCGAGCAACTGAACCAGGTGCAAGCCGAAGGGTTGTACAAGCAGGAGCGCATCATCACCTCCGCCCAGCAGGCCAGCATCGCCGTCGGCGGTGAGCAGGTACTGAACTTCTGTGCCAACAACTATCTGGGGCTGGCCAACCACCCGGATCTGATCGCCGCCGCCCATCAGGGGCTCGACAGCCACGGCTTCGGCATGGCCTCGGTGCGCTTTATCTGTGGCACCCAGGACCAGCACAAAGCGCTGGAGCAGAAGATGTCCGCCTTCCTCGGCACCGAGGACACCATCCTCTACTCCTCCTGCTTCGATGCCAATGGAGGCCTGTTCGAGACCCTGTTCGGCGCCGAAGATGCCATCATCTCCGATGCCCTCAACCACGCCTCCATCATCGACGGCGTGCGGCTGTGCAAGGCCAAGCGCTATCGCTACGCCAACAACGACATGGCCGAGCTGGAAGCCCAGCTGAAACAGGCGGATGCCGATGGTGCCCGCTTCAAGCTGATCGCCACCGACGGCGTCTTCTCCATGGATGGCGTCATCGCCGACCTCAAATCCATCTGCGATCTGGCGGACAAATACGATGCGCTGGTGATGGTGGATGACTCCCACGCGGTCGGCTTTATCGGCGAAAACGGCCGCGGTACCCACGAATATTGTGGCGTGCTGGATCGGGTCGACATCATCACCGGCACCCTGGGCAAGGCGCTCGGCGGCGCGTCCGGTGGCTATACCTCCGGCAAGAAAGAGGTGATCGACTGGCTGCGTCAGCGCTCCCGCCCTTACCTCTTCTCCAACTCGCTGGCCCCCTCCATCGTTGCCGCCACCATCAAGGTGATCGACATGCTGGCCGAGGGTCACGACCTGCGCGCCCACCTGAAAGAGAACAGCCAATACTTTCGCGAGCGGATGAGCGCCGCCGGCTTCACTCTGGCGGGTGCCGACCACGCCATCATTCCGGTGATGCTGGGAGATGCCAAGCTGGCCTCCGAAATGGCGAGCCGCATGCTGGCTGCCGGCATCTATGTGGTGGGTTTCTCCTTCCCTGTTGTGCCCAAGGGTCAGGCGCGCATTCGCACCCAGATGTCTGCCGCCCACACCCGCGAGCAGCTGGACAAGGCCATTGACGCCTTTATCCGCATCGGCCGTGAACTCGGCGTTATCTGATTTGAATCAAGGGGCTGCAGCCCCTTTTTTTCTGCATTCATATTGAAGGAACAGTCATGAAAGCACTCTCCAAACTGCACAAAGAGGTCGGCATCTGGATGACGGATGTGCCGGCCCCCGAGCTCGGCCACAACGACCTGCTGATCAAGATCCGCAAAACAGCCATCTGCGGCACAGATATCCACATTTACAACTGGGACGAGTGGTCCCAGAAGACCATCCCGGTACCCATGGTGGTTGGCCACGAATATGTCGGCGAAGTGGTCGCCATCGGTCAGGAGGTGCGCGGCTTCGCCATCGGCGATCGGGTCTCCGGTGAAGGACATATCACCTGTGGTCACTGCCGCAACTGCCGCGCAGGGCGCACTCATCTGTGCCGCAACACCATTGGCGTTGGCGTCAACCGTCCGGGTGCCTTCGCCGAGTATCTGGTGATCCCCGCGTTCAACGCCTTCAAGCTGCCGGACAACATCCCGGACGAGCTGGCCGCCATCTTCGACCCGTTCGGCAATGCGGTGCACACTGCCCTCTCCTTCGATCTGGTGGGTGAGGATGTGCTCATCACCGGGGCGGGCCCCATCGGCATCATGGCTGCTGCCGTCTGCCGCCATGTAGGCGCCCGCCACGTGGTGATCACCGACGTCAACGAATACCGGCTGGAGCTGGCCCGCAAGATGGGCGCCACCCGCGCGGTCAACGTCAGCAAAGAGAAGCTGGCCGACGTGATGAGCGAGCTGGGCATGACCGAAGGGTTCGATGTGGGGCTGGAGATGTCCGGCGTCCCGAGCGCCTTCCAGGAGATGCTCGACAAGATGAACCACGGCGGCAAGATCGCCATGCTCGGCATCCCCCCCTCCACCATGGCCATCGACTGGAACAAGGTGATCTTCAAGGGGCTGTTTATCAAAGGGATCTATGGCCGCGAGATGTTCGAGACCTGGTACAAAATGGCCAGCCTGATCCAGTCCGGGCTGGATCTCTCCCCCATCATTACCCACAGATTCCACATCGACGACTTCCAGCAGGGGTTCGATGCGATGCGCTCCGGCCACTCCGGCAAGGTGATCCTGAGCTGGGACAAATAACCCATTTCACCCCTTGGTTACCTGAAACCCGGCGAATGCCGGGTTTCTTTTTATCTCCACCGCCTGAATTGCCGTGATATCGCCCAAAACTTTGCACACAGAGTGTTTAACACTTCACACACAAGCGTTTAAATGGCTGTAACTATTCGGTTATAATCCCGTCGTTTACATGGATAATAAAAGACTGCTGGGAGTATATGAGCGTGTTGAAAAAACTGAGCTATTTGCTGGCTGTCGGGATGACGGCCGCCAGCTTGTCTGGGGCAGTGCTTGCTGCCGATGATATGTCACCGGAAGCCATTGCCGAGCGGATCAAACCAATCGGTCAGGTCTATACCGCCAAGGATCTGGAAGGTATTGCCGGCGCGGGTGCCGCACCGGCTGCGACCGCCTCTTCCGGCCCCCGCGATGGCGAGACGGTATTCAAGGGCGCCTGCTTTGCCTGTCATGATACCGGTGCCGCCGGTGCCCCCAAACGGGGTGACAAGGCGGCCTGGGAGCCTCGCATCGCCCAGGGTATTGATACTCTCAAGAAACATGCCATTGAAGGCTTCACCGGCAAGTCCGGCATGATGCCTCCGCGCGGCACGTGTGCGAACTGTAGTGATGAAGAGATTGAAAACGCCATCCACTACATGATCGACAAGCTGTAAGTATTTGAAAGGGCCGCAATTGCGGCCCTTTCAATCTCTCGGCTTCCGACTACTCTTGTAAGGTAGACATATCGGGAGTTGCTCATGTCGCCCCAAGCTATCGAACCCCACTACTCAACTCCTCTGTTGGCGTTGGTCTCTGCCATTATGGACTTTCCGGCGCCACAATCGGCCACGTCTGACGATTACGACGCCCTGATCCGGCAGATTGACCAACTCTGCCCGCTGCAACACTTCGGCATGCTGGGCCTCGCCGATACCGGCCTGAACTGGCTTTACGCCTACAAGATAAGCGACATCTTCAAGCAGCAACTGGGGCGGGAGCAGTCCCGCATCACCGATCAGCTCACCCAGCTGGATGAGGCCGAAGGGTGGTGTGTCTTTCCCATCGAGCATGGTCAGGTACAGTGGCTGCTGGCTCGTGGCACACCCACCGATCTGCCGACCCTGCGCCTGCTGCTGGAGTGCCTGGCCAAGCGGCTGACCGAAACCCAGGCGGGCTCCCATCTCACCGAGCTGCCTTCGCCCCTGATCCGCAAAGACCCGAACTGGAAAAAGAAAATCGAGAGCATCAGCCGCATCATGCGGCTGGCCAATACCCTGCCGGGTCAGGCGCTGTTTTCCCAGCTGGAGGCGGTACTGCGCCAAATGCTCGCCATCGAGGACATGCTGCTGGTCAGACTAACCAGCCAGAAGCTGGAAAAGATCTACCCCGCCAATCCTCATCAGGGGGACGAGTTCATCAGCGGGTTGTGCCACAGCACCAGCAATATCGAGGTGAACAGGGAGTCTCGCTACTGGCACAGCATGCCGCTACGGCTGCAGCAACAGTACTTCGCCCACTTCATCATCAGCACGACCCAGCCGCTGGAAACTGACGACAAACTGTTCCTCGATTTCTTGCGCGGCCAGTTGACCCTGCTGCTGGAGTTGAGACGGATCCGCCAGCAGCTCAACGACATCAATACCGAGGACTCTATCAACCAGCGGCTGCAACAGCTGCGTCAGACCAACCTCAGACTGCAAAAGCAGCTCAAGCAGCATCAGGAGCTGGAACGGCGGTTGCAATTCGATGCGCTCCACGACCCGCTGACCCAGCTGCCCAACCGCGCCCTGTTGATGAACCACCTCAACCACGCCATGACTCACTACAACCGCTACAAATCGCCGGGATTTGCGGTGATCTTCATCGATGTGGATCACTTCAAGCAGATCAACGACACCCTGGGCCACAGCGCGGGGGATCAACTGCTCAAAGAGGTGAGCCGCCGCCTGCAGACCTGCATCCGGCAAAATGATCTGGTGGCCAGGCTGGGCGGCGACGAGTTTGTCATCTATCTGGACAGCAGCAAGAGTGATGATGACATCAGCCCTGTACTGAACCGCATTATCAGCCGCCTCTCCTACCCGTTCCGGTTGCTCGGTAACGAGCTGAGCATTACCGTCAGCCTGGGGGTATCGAGCGTCTCGGAGCAAACCACCGATATCAGCCAGCTGCTCCATCAGGCCGATCTGGCCATGTATCAGGCCAAACGCAATGGCCGCAGTCGTATCGTCAGCTACTCGGAAGATTGCATCAACCAGAACTGGAACTCGCCGGAAGAGATGCTGGCCAGAGCCTTGCGGGAAGGGCGTATCGTCCCCTATTTCCAGCCGGTGATCCGGCTACAGGATAGTCGCCTGACCGGACTGGAGGTGATGGCGCGCTGGCTGACCGAGGAAGGCATTCTCAAGGATGCGTTCGACTTTATTCCGCTGGCAGAGCAGTGCGGCCTGATTCTGGAGCTGGATTACCAGATCCTGCGCCACACCTGCCAACAGCTGAAGAACTGGCTGCCGATCTCGGGGCAGAGCAAGTTCAAGGTCGCCATCAATCTGTCGGGCAAGCATCTGGTCAACCATGACCACATCATGCGGCTGATGGGGATCATCGAGGAAGAGGGCGTTTCCCCCGGCTATCTGATCTTTGAATTCAACGAGCGGGAGCTGTCGCGGCAAGATTCCGATGCGCTGGCATCACTGCATGACCTGAGATCCAAGGGTATCCAGATCAGCCTCGATGATTTCGGTACCGGCTTCTCCTCCCTCAACGCCCTGTTCCACTTCCCGGTGGATTACATCAAGGTGGATGACAGCTTTACCCAGCGGATGCTGCAATCACCCAAAGATTTGGCGCTAATCCGCGCCATGCGGGATATCTGTCAGGATCTCGATTACACCCTGATAGTGGAGGGGATCGAGAACCAGCTGCAGTTGCAGAAGCTCATCGATATCGGCTGCCAGATGGGGCAAGGGCGCTATATCTCTCCGCCGATGCCGGGAGCTGATATCGTGCCGCTGCTTACCCCGGCCAATCCGTAGCATTAATCCTTCTTGAACAGCGCCCGCAGGTTGGCAACGCCGACCTGCCCCTTCTGCTGGCGCTCTTCGGCGGTCACCTTCCTCTGGTTTTCCCACTCCAGATCATCCTGCGGCAGCTCCAGCAGGAAGCGGCTCGGCTCAGGCCGTATCGACTCACCAAACTGGCGCCGCTCCTTGCAGAGGGTGAAGGTCAGCTCGGTCTGGGCCCGGGTGATGCCCACGTAGGCGAGACGCCGCTCCTCCTCCACGTTGTCCTCGTCAATGCTGGTCTGGTGGGGCAGCAAGCCCTCCTCCATGCCCACCATGTAGACATAGGGAAACTCCAGCCCCTTGGAGGCATGCAGGGTCATCAACTGCACCTGATCCGCATCATCCTCTCCCTCATTGCGCTCCATCATGTCGCGCAGAGTGAGGCGAGTGACCACCTGAGCCAGCGTCATCGACTCCTCCAGCTCATCCCCCTCCAGCATCTCGGTAATCCAGCGATAGAGGGTAGAGACGTTCTGCATCCGCATCTCGGCCGCTTTCGGGCTGGGAGAGGACTCGTAGAGCCACTCTTCGTAGTGGATCTCCTTGATCATGTCCCGCACCGCCTCCACCGGATTGCCACGCAACGCCTGATCGCCAAGGCGAACCAGCCAGTTGGTGAATGCCTGCAAGGCCACAAGGCCACGCCCAGAGAGGTGCTGCTCCAGCCCCAGCTCGAAGCTGGCGGCAAACAGGCTTTTGCCGCGCTGGTTGGCGTATTGGCCAAGTTTTTCGAGGGTGGTGGGGCCAATCTCGCGGCGCGGCAAGTTGACCACCCGCAGGAAGGCAGTGTCCTCGTCCGGATTCACCAGCAGCTTGAGGTAGGCCATGATGTCCTTGATCTCGGTGCGGGAGAAAAACGAGGTGCCGCCGGAGATACGATAGGGAATGCGGTTGGTCATCAGCGCCTTCTCGAAGATGCGCGACTGATGGTTGCCCCGATAGAGGATGGCGTAATCCTTGAACCGGGTGCGGTTCATAAACTTGTGGCCCATCATCTCGGCGGCGATCCGCTCCGCTTCGTGCTCCTCGTTCTTGGCAAACAGCACCTTGAGTTTCACACCCTCATCCAGCTCGGAGAAGAGCGCCTTGTCATAGACGTGCGGGTTGTTGGCGATCAGGATGTTGGCGCACTTGAGGATACGCCGCTTGGAGCGGTAGTTCTGCTCCAGCTTGATCAGCTTGAGGCTGGGGAAATCTTCGTTCAGCAGCACCAGATTCTGCGGCTTGGCACCGCGCCAAGAGTAGATGGACTGGTCATCATCCCCCACCACGGTAAAACGGGCCCGTTCGCCGACAATCTGCTTCACCAGCTCGTACTGGCTGGTGTTGGTGTCCTGATACTCATCGACCAGCAGGTAACGGATCTTGTTCTGCCAGCGCTCGCGCACCTCCTGATTGCTCTTGAGCAGCAAGGTGGGCATCACGATGAGGTCGTCAAAATCCAGTGCGTTATAGGCCACCATCTGGCGATGATAACGCTCGTAGAGCTGGGCCATCAGCACCTCTTCTGGCCCGCGGGCGATGCGCATGGCGCGGGCAGGCAGGATGAGATCGTTCTTCCAGTTGGAGATCTGGCTGATAAGGGCCGACAACTTGTCCTTGTCGTTGTCGAGCTCGTCTTCGGTGAGCTCCTTGAGCAGCGCCAGCTGATCGGTGTCATCGAACAGGGAGAAGTTCGCCTTGAGATTCAGGCTCTTGTGCTCACGACGAATGATGTCGAGGCCGAGGGTATGGAAGGTGGAGACCATCAGCCCCCGCGCCTCCTTGCGCCCCAGGGTCTGGCCGACCCGCTCCTTCATCTCCCGCGCCGCCTTGTTGGTAAAGGTGACGGCGGCGATATTGCGCGCGTTGTAGCCGCACTGCTGCACCAGATAGGCAATCTTGTTGGTGATGACACGGGTCTTGCCCGATCCGGCACCCGCCAGCACCAGGCAAGGGCCGGAGACATACTTGACCGCTTCGTTCTGATTGGGGTTGAGCTTCATGGGCCGGATCTCTTGGCTTATGATGAGGGGCGGCATTGTACCAGAAATCACCCGACGAGCCGTACCTGCTGCACCGCAGGCAACCGCCATTCCGGCTCATCGCGCCTTGTGTTCGGGCGCTATTTTCAGGATCATGGCCGACCTTTCGAGATGATGACTTTTTCCAGATGATGAGGGGAGCATGAATCAGCAACAGCACGACCGACTGCGCAGCCAGTTTCCGGCCTTGGCGCAGGAGGTAAACGGCCACCCTCTGGTCTATCTGGACAACGCCGCCACCACCCAGAAGCCGAAAGCGGTGCTGGATGCCATCGCTCACTACTATCGGGCCGACAACGCCAACGTGCACCGCGCCGCCCACGCCCTGAGTGGCCGCGCGACCCGCGCCTTCGAAGCTGCCCGCGAGACGGTCGCCCGCTTTATCAATGCGCCCCGCAGCCAAGAGGTTATCTGGACCCGCGGCACCACAGAAGCGATCAATCTGGTGGCCCAGAGCTTGGGAATGAGCGAGCTCAAGGCGGGGGACGAAATCATCCTCAGCACCCTGGAGCACCACGCCAATATCGTTCCTTGGCAGCTGGTCGCCCAGCGTACCGGCGCGGTGATCCGGGTTATCCCGCTCGATGAGCGGGGCGATCTCGATCTGGCCGCCTATCACGCCATGCTGGGGCCACGCATCCGACTGGTGAGCGTGGCCCACGTCTCCAATGCCCTCGGTACCGTCAATCCGGTCGCCCGGATGGTAGAGGCCGCCAAAGCGGTTGGCGCCCTGACGCTGATCGACGGTGCCCAGGCGGTGGCGCATCTCGAGGTGGATGTGCAGGCCATCGGTTGCGACTTCTACGCCCTCTCCGGTCACAAGCTCTATGGCCCGACCGGCATCGGCGTGTTGTGGGGCCGCACCGAACTATTGGAACGGATGCCGCCCTGGCAAGCCGGTGGCGAGATGATCGATCGGGTCAGTTTCAGCGGCACCACCTTCAATACCCTGCCCTTCAAGTTCGAGGCGGGCACCCCCCATATCGCTGGTGCTATCGGCCTCGCCGCCGCCATCGACTTTGTAATGGGGCCAGATCGGCATTGGCTCGCCAGCCATGAGCAGGCGCTGACCGACTATCTGGTCGCAGGCCTGCAACAGGTGCCGGGGCTGCGCCTGATCGGCGAACCCGACCAGCGCGCCGGTGCGGTCTCGTTCCTGCTGGAGGATATCCACCCGCAAGATGCCGCTACCCTGCTCGACATGCAGGGGATCGCCCTGCGAGTCGGCCACCACTGCGCTATGCCGCTGATGGAATCCCTCGGGATCGGTGGCACCATGCGCGCCTCGCTGGCCTGCTACAACAATCGGGACGATGTCGACGCCCTGCTGGCCGCCCTGCACAAACTCAGTGACTTCTTCTAAGGCAGACAACCGAATGAGTGACCTCGCAAGCTATACCCGGATTGGCCTTGAGCCCAACGCCAACACCATCCGCCAGCAGTTTGCCGCCGCCCACGGCTGGGAGAACCAGTACCGGCTCATCATCCAGCTCGGTAAACAGCTGCCGACGCTACCCGGCGAATGGCAGCAGGAGGCATTCCGCCTCAAGGGGTGTGAAAGCCAGGCCTGGCTGAAGGGAGAACAAAGCGAGGATGGCTGCTGGCACTTTGCCTGTGATTCCGATGCTCGCATCGTGCGCGGCCTCATCGTCATCGTGCTGGCGGCACTCAACCACCAATCGTCTGCGGCGATCCAGGCATTTGATATGGAAGGGTATTTCAGCGAACTGGGACTTGAGAAACACTTGAGCCCGTCACGAGGTAACGGGCTCAGAGCGATCGTGCTGGCGATCCGGGAGCAGGCTGTCTAACCCGCTTTGTGCAGAGTTCGATTAGGCTTCGCCAATCGACCCTGCTTCTTCATTCCCGGCCTCTTTCTCGGCGCGGGCCCCTCGCTCGGCAATCTTCTTCAATACCCGGGATGCGGCAACCAGCCCAAAGGTTGCCGTCACCGGCGTCACGGCGCCAAAGCCGGAGGCGCAATCCATCTTCATGGTGCCATCGCTGGCCGCCTTGGCCTGACAGGTGCCACCATTACCATCCGGATAACTCAGCTGCTCGGTTGAGAAGACACACTCCACCCCGAACTTGCGCGCCGGATTCTTGCTGAAGTTATGCAACCGGCGCAGGTCGGATCGCACCTTGGCAGCCAACGGATCCTGAATGGTCTTGGCCAGATCGGCCACGGTGATTTGGGTCGGATCCATCTGCCCGCCAGCACCACCCGCAACAATCACCGGAATCTTGTTGCGCTTGCAGAAGGCAATCAGCGCCACCTTGGCCTTGACCGAGTCGATGGCGTCCACCACATAGTCAAACTCCCGCTTGATATGCTCGGCCAGATTATCGGCAGTGACGAAATCATCTACCACGATCACTTCGCAATCCGGGTTGATGGCACGAATACGCTCGGCCATCACCTCGGTTTTGAGGCGACCAACCGTCCCCTGCATGGCGTGGATCTGGCGATTGGTGTTGGTGATGCAGATATCGTCCATGTCGATCAGGGTGATCTGGTTGATACCGGCGCGGGCCAGCGCCTCGGCCGCCCAGGAGCCCACGCCGCCAATCCCCACCACACAGACCTTGGCCTGGCTAAAGGAACGCAGGGCGTTTTGACCATAAAGACGGGCAATGCCCCCGAATCGCTGTAGATATTCTGCTTTCATACCATCACCTTGCTTGAGGGCGGCCATTATAACGACAACCACCGCCAGCGGCGATGGCATAACCGGAGAAAATCGGGGAGGGAAAACGGTAGAGAAGAGGGAATAGACTGTCAATTATCAGGCGATTTGCTGATTTTCAGCCAATAAAAAACCCCGCTCATCGAGCGGGGTTTCTTGTATTGGGTGCCTGGCAGTGTCCTACTCTCGCATGGCGAATGCCACACTACCATCGGCGCTACCGCGTTTCACTTCTGAGTTCGGC
>NZ_JAPDCD010000027.1:0-69616 GCF_027705695.1 Aeromonas sp. QDB62
GCACAACGCTCACCGGCTGTCACTGAAGGGAGAATCGATGAGAAAGAGGAGAAGTGAGTTGACCCAATCTGAACACTCGAGTTAGAAACGGGGTGACGTGAGCGCGTTAAGGATCAGGGTGTTCACGTTGGCCGGAATGGCTGTTCAACTTCGCCGGAATACGCAGAATGTGAAAAACTCGCTGCGGGGCAGTTGCCATACGCTCGGAGCGAAGCATTTACCAAGGCATCTTGCGGAATACTGCTTCCGGTTTAATCATCGTTTTGACCTCAAGAGCATGTTGGTTGAATTGGGGCATGCAGTCGTGGCAAGCCCTCCGATGCCATATCGGCTCTTGAAGCTGGCTGAGGGTCATGGGTAATCAGGAACCGAAATTGTCCGTCGCGTAGAACAACTCTTTGCCTATGCCGATACCATCGAGCAGCAGGCCAAGACGGCCAAAGCGCGGGTCGATAACCTGACCCAGGCCATTCTGGCCAAGGCATTTCGTGGCGAGCTGACCGCCGACTGGCGCGCAGCCAACCCGGACCTGATCAGTGGCGACAATAGCGCCGCCGCCCTGTTGGCTCGCATTCAAGCCGAGCGGGCCACTGCCAAGCCGCGCAAACGGGCAACCAAAACATCCGCGACGTAGGTTCGATTAGCGAAGCGTAATCGGACGCACGAGAAACCGCCGCCCTGCTGGCCCGCATTCAGACCGAGCGGGCCACCGCCAGCGGCAAAAAAGGTAAGTGTGGGCCCCGCAAGCCTCGCGCAACGGCCTGACCCGCTCGTATGATGTGCAGTCAGCGGCAACATTCGACGGGTTGTAAGCCAAGTGCAGGCGAGATAAGGTCGTGTTGGCAGCAAAATTAGGAATAGAGCATGGAAATCAAACAACTCACCCTCGAAAATCTGGGGCGTTTTGAGCGTCTTGCCATCGAGTTTGCCCCCACGGAGCGGGCAAACTCGAATGTGACCGTGCTGATTGGCAACAATGGTGCAGGCAAAACCTCGGTACTCAAATCGTTGGCGACCTCACTCAGCTGGTTTGTTGCCCGTTTGCGCAGCGACAAAGGCAGCGGCAGCCCCATCCCGGAAGAGGTCATCCTCAATGGCGCCAATACCGCGGTGGTCTCTCTTCAACTACACGATCAGCTGAAGGAATACATCTGGTCTCTCACCAAAACTCGCGCCGGTCGCAAGAGCAACGAGCAATCCATATTGACCGACGCTAGCAAACTAGCCGATGAGTATCGAGCACGATTGACAGAGCAGGAAAATGTCAGCTTACCCCTGATCGCCTTCTACCCAGTCGAGCGGGTGGTGCTGGATATTCCGCTAAAGATCAAAGAGAAACATTCATTTCGCCAACTCGATGGTTATGACAATTCGCTGAGTCAAGGAGTCGATTTTCGTCGTTTCTTTGAGTGGTTTCGCGAGCGGGAAGATAGCGAAAACGAGTCGGTAATCCCTACTGAAGTTCTTAATGAACTTCAAGATTTACTCGGTCCTGATCTTTGGCAAAAGTTGCAACAGACACAGGCATCAGCCAGAGATCGTCAGTTGACGGCGGTGCGCACAGCTATTGCCAACTTTATGCCCGGATTTAAAAATCTGAAGGTCCGCCGTAAGCCGCGTCTGCATATGTCCATCGACAAGGAGGGTCAGACCCTCAATGTGTTGCAACTGTCGCAAGGGGAGAAATCCCTGATGGCACTGGTGGGCGATATTGCCCGCCGCCTCGCAATGATGAATCCGGAGCTGGAAAATCCGCTGCACGGCGATGGGGTGGTGCTGATCGACGAGGTGGACATGCACCTGCATCCCCAGTGGGCACGTACTATCATCCAGCGGCTCACTGATACCTTCCCCAACTGTCAGTTTGTGCTGACCACCCACTCCCCCCTGGTGATCAGCGATTGCAAGGATGTACTGGTCTATTCGCTCGATAATGGCGAGTTGACTGAAGTGCCATCCCAATATGGTCAGGATGCCAACTCGGTGCTGCTGGAGGTGATGGATACCGCTATTCGCAATGAGCGGGTGGCGAGCCGACTGAATGACTTACTCGATTTAATTCAAGATCGGCAATTTGATAAGGCCAATGCCCTGCTGGCCGCGCTAAGAGCCGAGCTGCCAGCCAACAACCTGGAGCTGACCAAGGCTAGCCTGCTGCTGCGCAAAGAGGAGCTGCGCCGTGCGCAAGATTTATAAGGGACAAGAACCTGCAAGTCTGGCGGCATTCAAACGTCAAAATCCTCATGCTCGATATCACGACCTACCCAACGATGAAGAGGGTCAGGCAATTCGCCAGCAGATCCGGGAGGCTTGCACTACTGAGCAATTCCATCTCTGCGCCTACTGTTGCCAAGCCATCAGCGGCACCAGTGAAGACACCATGAACGAGCATGTTGAGGCTAGGGATCTCGCCCCTAAGCGCACCATGGATTTCAGCAATCTGGTAGCCAGTTGCAAAACACCGAAACAGTGCGATGCCGCCCATGGCTCGCAGCCTCTGCCGTTGACCCCGCTGATGCCTGAGTGCGAAACCGAGTTGCGCTTTAAATGGAGTGGTCGGGTTGAGGGGTTGACGGAAAGAGCCAAAGAGGCGATCCGGGTACTCAATCTGGGTGATACGGAGCAAAGCAACAAGGTGCTGGTTGCCAAGCGCAAACAGCTGGTGGATAGCCTGATTTGGACCCACTATGGCGATGATCAGCAGGCACTGGCGCTGGAAGATGATGCACAATTGCTGACAATGCTGATCGAAGATCTGAGCCAGCCCAAACAAGGCAAGCTGGAGCCCTTCGCACCTGTACTGGTGAACATACTGCGCAGTCAGCTCTAGCGATTGCGTGCCTGCCCGGGTGACTCGGGAGCCACAACCTCGGTACACCTCGTGCGCTTTTCTCCGGCAGCAGACCGCGAGGATAGGCGCATCTCCTCCCCTCTGATAATCTGCCGTGGCCACGGTAGCCAACTATCCCGTTTTCATTTGGAGTTTTCATGTCACTGACCAAGAGTAAAACCTCGGCCAAGCGAAAAAAAGCCGAGCCGCGCCACGAGAGTCCGGCCCTTGCCTATTTTCATCGCCAGTGGCAGGCCATCGAAAAGCTGCAGGCCAAGCTGGCCAAACAGGAGCAAGAGGGGGCGGATATCTATCAGCGCTTTGTCAGCGACATTGAGCCTCTGGAGCGTGAGCAGTGTGGGCTGATTTTTCAGCTTTGCCAGCGGCTGGCCGGTTTCACCGCCCGCAAAAGTTTTACCCAGTGGCAGCGCGAGATGCTCCATGGCTGGATTGATGAATTGATGGGGTATCTTGAATCCAACCCGTTTCGGGGGGAGCTGGATCTGGAGTCACTCTATATGGCGGTGCAAGCGGGCAGCGTCAGCCAGCTCGATGATGATCAGCTCGAGGCGAGCTGCGATTTTATCACTGACATGCTGCAAGAGGCGTTTGGCGAGAGCCCCGATGATATCGAGCTGCTGCGCGAGATGGTCAGAAATCCCGAGAAGCTGCGCGACTATATGCAAGCCCAGGCCCAAAAACAGGGCGGTGATGAGCATGAGTGGGACGACGACGCGCCGGACTGTGGCGATGACCCCTTTGCCAATGACGAGGCTTTCGCACGTTGGCAGGATCATCATGACATGGCCGATCCGGATGAGGTTGCCAGGGTTGAGCAACTGCTCGATAACTCAAGCCTTAAGCAGCTCTATCGCAAGCTGGCTATGACGCTGCACCCGGATCGGGAGCAAGACCCGGTCAAGCGTGAAGAGAAGAGCCGCCTGATGGGCGAGCTCAGCCATGCGTGGGAAACGCGGGATATGTTTACTCTGTTGCACCTGGCTCACACCCATCTGCCCGAGGCAGACAAGCTGCTGAGTGAAGAGAATCTGGTGGCCATCAATCCGGCGCTCTGGCAGAAAAAACGTGAGCTCGAGATCTGCTTTTATAGTGGCCCGGAGGGAGTGCAAGGGGTTATCTTGCACAAGTTTAAACAGCGCTCGAAGAAGAAGACCGATCTCGCGTTCGAGGAGCATCAGCACTATCTACAGCGGGATATCAAGCAGTTGCATGGACAACTGGCGACCATCACCACCCTTGCAACCCTCAAACCCTATCTGGCCGAGCGCTGGGACGCACGTCAGCACGCCATCTGGGATGAAGAGCCGGACTTTGATGAGATCTTCTTTCGATAACACTTTTTTCGAAAACACATTTTTTGAAAACACCTATTTCGAAAACAAGAGAGAGCCAATGGCTCTCTCTTGTTTTGGGTAGCTTGAAGGATGTCGTTGCAATGAGACATCCAGATGAGTGCTATCGAGGCGCTGGACAGCCAAGGGCGCATGGAACACCAGCACAAGCTGACTGACCGAGTGAAAGGTGTTAGCGCCTTATTTATTCTCGGCCTGATACTGCACACCGCTCGCCGACATGGTAATGGCCGGTAGCTTTTGACGAACCGCCTCCCAAAAGCTGCTCTTGCGTTTGTGCTGCTGATAAAGCTGATTCAGATACTCCTGTGGCGAACAGAGAGGTCTCTCTCCATCCTCTTGTTCTACCTTTAAGGCCGCCTGATAATCCAGGCTCTTTTTCAGATCCGAGGCTGCCCCCGTGTAGTAGGTGCTCTTGCCCTGATTAACGACATTGGCCACCAATTGACGACGTAGCCGCACTGCCACCACGATAAATCCCTGCTGATAGAGGCGGCTCGACCAGGTTCGTACGGTTGAACCAGCAAGGAGTGAGAGATCCTCCTGCAAGTCTGCATCTGTACATTGCTCAAGCCGTTGTGCCAGTTGTGGCCATGCATCAACCTCCTCCAACAGCAACAAGACCTCGCGTAGCCCCCATGATTCGGCAATGGCAACAAACTGGCCTAATGCTACTTCTCTAGGCTCATCTCCACTTTGGCAATAACTCGCAAAAAACGAGTTTGCCCGTGTGCTAGCAAACGCGCGTAATGCCTGAGCATGAGCGTCAGCTCGGCGTCCCTCTTCCAGATAGGCCCGGATCAACACTTGATGCCACAGGTTCAATTGGCGGTGGCGCTGCAACAGAGCCGAGTCCATTGCCTCTAATACCGCGATGGCTTGATCGGCGCGTAATTCGTCGGTCAGCAGTCTGGCATAGTCAATCTGCTGACGGGGGTGGCTAAAGAGACCAGCCTGTTGCACCGAGTCAAAGAATGCAATATCACGCAACTCAAAGCTCAACCCCAACGCCTCTGGCAATAGACCTGCCGCCGCATAGTTATCGCGCAAGGCTCGCATCACTGGGGAGCCGAGCACATCACGGTAATCAAACAGGCAAGTAATGCTGATCGATGGATCAATGTCTGACAATCCGTCACGTAATCGACGAGCCAGCACCTCTGGGGGGACAGACTCTCGTTGAGCAGCGATCGCCATCAACCACTGTTCGACCAGCGCAAGATGGTAGTCCTCCCAGCTGCCACTGGATGTATCCATCTTTTCATACAAGGCTCTGGCATTCGCCAGCAACTCGAGGGCGAAGAGTTCTCCCTCCCTTGGAGAGGCGACGATCCCCTTGGCCAGCAACGGAATAAACTGATTTTGCAAGGTATCGAAGAAGGCATCCACCTCCTTATAATCCCAGGAAGGGGGGCGACGAGTGAGCTTGCTATACTCTTTTTTTGCCAATGCCAATAAGGCATCCTCAGCAGTAAGGTACTGGTTAATCAGGTGCTTTTTTGCGAGGGGAAGATGCGTTGCCAGGTCAAGCACGATAGCCAACAGCTCGGCTTGGCTTTTGCTTTCCAGTTTACTCAATTGCGCTTTGGTTAATATTCGTGCCATCAGCTGAACTACCCATTATCAGGTCTATCTAATCGAACATTGTGCCTGAGACCGATATAGATGCCTATCCATTGGAGCGACATCCCCCGGATGACAGAGACCATAAAGAACACATGGTTAAGAAACCATGTCTACGTCGCTGGAGGCGCTCAGCAATGAACACCTGCAAGAGCAAGCCACCAAGGCCCGATTTGCTGCTCGTATCCTTCATGCCCACTTTCTGGCACAACGTAGCGAACACCAGTGGTGGTACCCATCAAGATTGGCCGCAACGAGCCGTGTCCCTTTGGCTGCGGCTAGAAGTACAAGCAGTGCTGTTTGCACTGACCAACAACATAGATAGCAAGAGAGGGCCATTGGCCCTCTCTTGCATTAGGCAACATGGGGAGGATAGGTACAGTTATGTGGTCAACGCTGTTCATCAGGCTAGTCCGAGTTGAGTCGTCGACAATGATAACTAGTCTTGTAGGTGTGGGTTCAAATGTGGGTTCAAATGTGGGTTCAAAACGAAAAAGGCACTATCAATAAAATGATGGTGCCTTTATTTTCAATAGCTTAGCTGTTATGGCTTAGTTCATGCCGTAACGCTTGAGCTTCTTGCGCAGGGTGCCACGGTTGATACCCATCATCACGGCAGCGCGAGTCTGGTTACCACGGGTGTACTGCATGATCACGTCCAGCATCGGCGCTTCGACTTCGGAGAGAACCATATCGTACAGATCAATCACTTCCTGACCGTTCAACTGGGCCAGGTAGTTACGCAGGGCCTGTTGCACAGAGTCACGCAGGGGGCGCTGGGTTGGCTCGGCAGCGTGATTGTGAGTAGTTGTTACCAATGCATCAGAAGTCAGGGTTTGTTCGAACATATTCGGTCGGCTCTTTAGTTATCTTGTTAACCTAATCCATCGAAATACGCTTCGAGTGCCTCAAGTTGCGCGTCTGCGCAATCCAGGGCATTGAAGTGCTTACGGAATTCTCGGCCCGTCTCTTCTTCATCCAGATACCAGCCCACGTGTTTACGGGCTATGCGCGCTCCCAGATACGCACCATAAAACCGGTGCAGGTTGGTTACATGCTCGTTCATCAGGGTGCGAACCTCTTCCCTCTCGGGAGGCGGCAGCTTGGTGCCCGTCTCAAGAAAATGACGGATTTCCCGGAAAATCCAGGGTCGTCCTTGCGCAGCTCGGCCGATCATCACGGCGTCGACACCGGTATAGTCGAGGACATACCGGGCTTTCTCCGGGCTGTTGATGTCACCATTGGCGACAACAGGAATCGATACGGCCTGCTTAATCGCCCTGATCGTGTCGTACTCCGCTTCGCCCCGGTAGAGGCAGGCACGGGTACGACCATGCACGGCGAGGGCCGCGATACCGCAATCTTCGGCGATTCGGGCGATCTCCACGCCATTGCGGTTATCCGGATCCCATCCTGTGCGGATCTTCAAGGTGACAGGCACCTCCACTGCATCCACCACGGCCCGGCAAATTGCTTTGACCTGATCGGGGGCACGCAGCAGGGCGGAACCTGCCAACTTCTTATTCACTTTTTTTGCCGGACATCCCATGTTGATGTCGACGATCTGTGCGCCCTGCTCCACGTTGTAGCGGGCAGCAAACGCCATCATCTCGGGGTCGGCCCCGGCAATCTGGACCGATCGCAATCCGCCTTCTGCAGAGTGATCCATCCTCATCCGGGTTTTCTGGGTATCCCAGACATCCGGGTTGGCCAGCAGCATCTCGGAAACGGCCATGCCAGCCCCCAGTCGCAAACAAAGTTCGCGAAATGGTCGGTCAGTTACACCGGCCATGGGAGCCACAATCAAGGGAGTTTCAAGCGTGTGGGGACCTATCTGCATTCCACGGTTACCATCGGCTTAGGGCGGCGTATATTACGCATTTTTTAGGCAGGAGAAAAGGTTAGTATTTGAGCGTCAGCCATTTTTTTCTGAAAAAAACGTCGCGCCAAGGCTTGCAAATTCTGGAGTTATTGAAAAACGGCCAGATTGCTCGTGAGGGATGGCTGTACTACCTATGTCGGTTGTCTGCATAATTGTCAGTCCACTTGCCGGCCTGCTTTGCGTTATGATATCGGGCTTAAGTCGAGCAAATGCTCCAAACATTTATGCAACAAAAGCGGATTGGGGATCTATGACGTCAAGGTTCATTACATCACTCTGGCCGTGTCTGCTGGGGGCCGTGCTGGGGTCGGCACAGGCGCAGACCATCAGTTTCGGCGAAGCCTGGACCAGGGTCATCCAGCAGGATGAGGGGCTGGCGGCCGAGCAGGCCGGGGTCGATCGGGCCAAACAACTGCGCGAGGCGGCCAAGGCCATGTATCTGCCCAAGGTGGATCTGGGGGCCAGCTATACCCACCTCGATCAGCCGATGGAACTTGATCTGATGGATCTCAACCCCATCGCCAACCATCCGGATATGGTCAAAGCGCTGCAGCATATCCTGGGTGGGCTGCCGATCCCGCATTTCTCGCCCGATGATTTCGTTACCCCGCTGACCAAACAGAACGTGGTGACCAGCTCGGTCAAGATGCTCTGGCCGCTGTTTGCCGGTGGCCGCATCGATGCGGCGCAGGATATCCGCCAGGCGCAGGTGAGCGAGGCGCAGCAGCTGCTGGTGCTCAAACAGCAAGCCACTTTCGAGAGCCTCTCACAGACCTATTTCGGCGTCGTGCTGGCTGCTCAGGTGGTGCAGACCAAGCAGGAGATCGAAGAGGGGTTGGCCCACCATCTGGATCACGCCAAGAAGCTTGAAGCTCAGGGCCAGATCGCCAGGGTGGAGCGGCTCTCCGCCCAGTCGGCCTATGATCGGGCCCGCATCGATACCCAGAAGTCCCGCCGTGGCCTCGAGATCGCCGAGCTGGCCCTCGGCCATATGCTCAAGCTGTCCCGCGCCGAGCCCGACAGCGGCCTGTTCGTCAACCAGGAGCTGCCGCGCCTCGAGGGGCTGGTGAGCCAGACCCTGGAGGTGCACCCCGGCCTCAAGCTGCTCAGCGCCAAGAAAGAGCAGGCCAAGGGGATGATCCGGATGGAGAAGGGCAAATATGCCCCCGAAGTATTCCTGTTCGGCAACTACAACCTCTATGAAGATGATTCACTGGCCGCCAAGACCGCGCCGGACTGGCTGGTGGGGGTGGGTGTCAGCATGCCGCTGGTGAGCCGCGATGGCCGCTCCGAGACGGTGCAGGCCGCCAAGAGTGCCGAGCTGCAGGTCAATCTGCTGCAAGCCAAGACCCGCCAGGATCTGGAGTTGCTGGTAGAGAAGACCTGGCGCGAAGCGGCGCAGGGGCTGGAGGAGTATCAATCCCTCTCGTCAACCCAGGCGCTGGCAGAGGAGAACGTGCTGCTGCGTGACAAAGCCTTCGGTCAGGGGCTCTCTACTTCGCTGGATGTGGTGGATGCCCAGAACCAGCTGGCGGGGGTCAAGACCCAGCGCGCGGCGGCGGCCTATCAATATGTGGTGTCGCTGGCCCGTCTGCTGGCGCTCTCCGGCCAGATGAACAGTTTCAATCAATATCAGTATGGTCAGGTGATCGAGGTGAACTCATGATCCCGGCCCTGTCTGTTCCTTTTTTCATGTCTGTTTCGACCGCCAAGGGTCGCCCGTTTGTCGAGGTGAAGTGATGAGCCATCCCCCCATCAAAAAGAAGATGAGCCAGGGTAAACCGCTGTTGTTGCCGCTGGCACTGGTGATCCTGGTGGTCTGGCTCGGCTGGCGCTTCTGGCTCGCCTATCAGCCGGAGCCGGTGCATCTGCAAGGGCAAATTGAGGCGCAGCAGTACTCGGTCTCCTCCAAGGTGCCGGGTCGCATCGACGAGGTGCTGGTGAAAAAGGGCGATCAACTGACCAGGGATCAGCTGGTCTTTACCCTGGCGAGCCCCGAGATTGAAGCCAAGCTGAGCCAGGCCAAGGCCGGTGAAGCGGCCGCGGGCGCACTGGCGCAAGAGGCAGAGAAGGGGGCCCGTGCCCAGCAGATCGCCGCCGCCAAGGATCAGTGGCAAAAAGCCAAGGCCGCCGCCCAGCTGCGTGGCAAGACTTATGAGCGAGTCGCCAGCCTGCACCGCGATGGCGTGATGCCGCTGCAAAAACGCGATGAAGCCTGGACTGCCTGGCAAGCCGCTCGCTACAGCGAAGGAATGGCGTGGCAGCAGTACCAGATGGCGCTGGAAGGGGCGCGGGAAGAGACCAAGATCGCCGCCCGCGAGAAGGCCAAGATGGCGGCGGGTTCGGTGGCCGAGGTAGAGGCCTATCTGGCCGACACCCGCATCACCAGTCCCCACAATGGTGAAGTGAGTCAGGTGCTGCTGCGTAGCGGCGAGCTGGCGCCGCAAGGCTTCCCGGTGGTGACGCTGCTCGACATGAGCGATGCCTGGGCCCAGTTCCACATCCGCGAAGATCTGTTGCCCCGTTTCACCGTGGATACCGAGTTCGATGCCCGCATCCCGGGCCTTGGCGACCAGATGGTGCGCTTCAAGGTGACCCATGTCGCCGTGATGGGGGATTTTGCCACCTGGCGTGCCACCGATACCCGTCAGGGTTTCGACATGAAGAGCTTCCAGGTGGAGGCTCGCCCGCTGCAACCGGTTGAGGGGCTGCGGGTTGGCATGAGTGTGCTGGTTGAACTCTGATGGGACGTGAATTTCGGCTGCTGTGGCAGGATCCGTTCAGCCGTGCCCTGATGAGCTGGGTACCGCTGCTGCTGATGGGGATCCTCTGCTGGATCTTCTCGGCAGGGCTGGCCCGCGACCTCAAGGTGGGGCTGGTGGATCTCGACCGAAGCGTGCTGTCGCGCCAGCTCGCCTTCTCGCTGGATGGCTCGGCCGGGCTCAAGGTGGCCAATCAGTTTGACTCCATCGATGCGGGCGCGCGCGCCCTGCGCGGTGGCGACATCTATGCGCTGGTGGTGATCCCCAACCATCTGGAGCGGGATGCCCGCCGGGGTACCCAGCCGCAGGTGACGGTGTTCAACAATGGCCAGTTCATCCTCATCGCCAAGCTGGTCAACTCGGCGCTGGCGCAGGTGGTGGGCACTCTCAACGGTCAGGTCGGTGTGCTGGAGGCGATGGCCGATGGCAAGGCGCTGCCCGGTGCGATTGGGCAGTCGGTGCCCATCAGCAGTCAGGTCACGGCGCTCTACAACCTCAACTCCAGCTATGCCCAGTTTCTGCTGAGCGCGATTCTGCCCGCGGTGTGGCAGATCCTGGTGGTGCTGTTCGGCCTCAATGCGCTGGCTCGCACCGATCGGCTGGGACTGGACTGGACCACCCGCGGTGTCTGGTTCGGCCTCTGGCGTACCCTGCTGCCCCATGTGCTGATTGGCTGGGGCTGGGGGATCGTCTGGACGCTGCTGTTGTTCAAGGGATTGGCCTATCCCATGCACGGCAGCTGGCTGGTGCTGACGGTGGGGCTGGGGCTCGCCTCGGCCGCTTGCGTTACTATGGGGGCGTTCTTTTACGGCATCATTCGGGATCCGGCCCGCGCCCTGTCGCTGGCGGGGGCTTACACGGCGCCTGGTTTCGCCTTTATGGGGGTCACTTTTCCGGTGAGCGCCATGGGGGATTTCGCCCGCTTCTGGCGCAGCTTGTTGCCGGTTTCTCATTATGTGGAGCTGCAGATTGGCCAGAGCAACTATGGTCTGCCCCTCGCATCGGCGTTGCCGCAATTGGGGGCGCTGCTGCTGTTCATGCTCCCCCTGCTGTTGGTGGTACGCCGTTATAAGCAGCAGGCGGAGCTTGCCCGTCAATCAGCCGCAGCTGTAGTAGCAGAGAAGGAGCCTGAGTGATGTTGGGATTTGTCGATCTGTTGCGCCTTGAGCTGCGCACCCTGCTGGCGGATCGCGCCATCATGCTCACCCTGTTTGGCGGGGTGATCTTCTACTCGTTTCTCTATCCCCAGCCCTATCTGCATCAGTTGCCGCGGGAAGAGGCGGTGGTGGTGGTCAACGAGGATGGCAGCCAGCTGTCGCGTCAGCTGGAGTTTATGGCCGATGCCACGCCGCAGGTGAAGCTGGTGGCGCGGGCCAATTCGCTGGCCGAGGCGCGACAGCTGATGATGGCCGGGGAAGCGAGCGGGATTCTGCACATTCCCAACCACTTCTATCGGGATCTGATGCAGGGTAAGAGCGTCACCCTGAGCTATGCCGGTGATGCCTCCTACTTCCTGGTCTACGGCACCATTGCCGAAGGGCTGGCACAGGCCGGTGGTACCCTTGCCGCGCAGGTGAAGGTGGCGAGGCTGCTGAGCCACGGCGAGGCACTGCCGCAAGCGGCCATGGGCTGGAATGCGGTGGCCCTCAACGTGGTGCCGGTGTTCAATCCCACCATGGGCTACGTCAACTACGTGGTGCCGGCGGTGTTTGTGCTGATCCTGCATCAGGTGTTGCTGATGGGGGCGGGGATCCTGGGGGCGACCCAGAACCAGCGCAGCTGTCGCGGCGAGCACGGTTACTGGCAAAGCGCGCCGGTACTGCCGCTGCTGCTGGCCAGAACCCTGGTGCTGGCCGGGCTGTTCCTGCTGCCGGTGAGCTACTTCCTCGGCTTCTGCTTCGATCACTACAACATCGCCCGTCATGCCGATCCGCTGGAGCTGTGGTTGTTCGCTCTGCCGTTCCTGCTGGCGACCTGCTGGTTCGGGATTGTGCTGGGGGCGATCTTTACCCGGCGGGATCTGCCGACTCAGGTGGTGTTGATCTCCTCCCTGCCGCTGGTCTTTCTGGCGGGCTTTATCTGGCCGCTGGAGCTGATCCCGGCGCCCCTCAACTGGCTGGCTCAGTGGGTGCCCACTATCCCGGCCATCGAGGGTTTTCTGCGCCTCAACCAGATGGGGGCCGACTTTGCGCAGGTTTCCCGTTACTGGTGGCAGCTATGGGGACTGGCGCTGCTCTACGGCGCGCTGGCCTGCCTGCTGCTGCGCCAGCGGCAGCAGTCGTTGCCAGTGGCCAGTCAGCCGGTCGTACAGAGTGAAACGACCGCCGGTTAAGCGGGATAGTGCAAGCGCGCGCGACATTAAGCGTGCAGTAAAGCGAAAAACGGTCAGCCTTTGGGCTGACCGTTTTTGTATCCGCTGGATCTATGAAAAGGATGGCGATGCGTTGATTTAGCCGCGCTGGAGCGCGGGATCGCCGATGGCGTAGATCTGCCCCACCGCCGTCTCATCCGCCAGCAGGCGCAAGCCTTGGGCGGCCACATCGGCGCGGCGAACCAGTCCGTGAACCTCCTTGCCCTGACTCAGCTCGGCACGGCCGGTGGCGTCGCCATCCTGCAGGCCCGCCGGGCGCAGAATGGTCCACGCGAGGGTGCTGGTCTGCAGCCAGCTCTCCGCCAGACTCTTGAGGCGCACTTCGTGGCCGAAGGCGGTACGGGCACGCTCAGGCAGATATTGCCAGCTGTCACCACAGCCGAGGGAGGTGACCAGCAGAAGTCGTTTCAGGCCGGCTTGCTCCATGGCATCGATCACATGACGGTTGCCTTGATAGTCCACCGGCGCCGTCTGACGGAAGCTGCCGAGGGTGGAGACGACCTGTGCATCTTGCCCTGCCACAAGGCAGGCCTGCTGCACCGCAGCCGGATCCAGCGCATCCCCTTCGATGACGTCTACTCCCAGCTCGCGTGATTCGGCTGCCATTTCGGGGCTTCGCACCAGCGCTACGACCCGGTGACCCTCGCGCAGGGCGTGGTGAGTAAAGGCGCGGCCCAGCCCGCGGCTGGCTCCGAAAATCAGTGTGGTTGGCATAGCTGAGCTCCCTTGGCAAAAGGGGCTAGCCTAGTGGCTTGTGCGCTTGCTGTAAATGAGAGTTGTTTCTATTTGTGAGCAAGCAGAGAGGAGAGAGTGCGAGCCGCCAGGACTCGCACTCGCATCGAGGGGGTCAGCCGTTGTAGTTGCCGATACTGGGGCGACGGCTGGGGCCGCTCAGGTGGATATCCACCGGATTGAACGCCTTGATCGCCTCATAGCTGAAATCACCGATCGCCTGATGCAGGCTCTGGGGCGTGTGGTTGGTGATGATGATGACGCTCTTTGACAGGTTGCGACGACGGCGCAGCAGGTGGCCGAGGAAGCTGGACTGACTCTCCGCCATCTTGGCGCGGTTGGCCGATACCTCATCGATGATCAGCAGATCCACCTCTTCCAGCGCACGGCGGTATTGGTTGCGCTCATCCTGATCGGGGATCACGTTGAAGAACAGGCGATCGACGATGGAGGCCCACTGCTGGAAGATCACCGACTTCTGGTGAAGGGCGATCAGCTCGTGTGCTACTGCGCCTGCCAGGGTCGATTTGCCGGTGCCGTAGTCGCCGTAAATCAGCATGCAGCCGCCGCCGCTCTTCTCCCAGTGCTCGAATCCGCTGATAAAGTAGCGGGCCGTTTCGATGGGGTACTGGAGTGCGGGATCAGTGGCGTCCATCTTCTCGAACACCCAGTCGGGGTTGAGGTCGGCCTGGGCGATCAACTTCTGGATCCGCTCCTGGCGGGCCGCCTTCTGCAGCTCGCGCACCTCGGCGTTGGCCTTGGCATCGTACTCCTTGCGCAGGGTCTCGTAGTCATACTGGCCGCCGCCGGTCTCTTGCTGCAGGCGACGAATGCGCTCCAGCAGGCCGCCAACGTGCTGGCTCAGCTCGGGATCGTGAACGCGATGGTCCTGCTTGGCCTTGGCGATTCTTTTGCGCTTGGCTTCGATCTCTTCCAGCTCCTGGCGCAGGGGATCTTGCGGGTCAGTCATGGAATGCTCCTTCTGCTCGATCAGGGATGGGTAGACAGGGGGTTGATTTTGCCTGCAGGCGGGGGCCGCTATCAATCATTATCCGGCTCCTGCTGCGGTGCGGGTTCCTGCATTTGCTGTTGGGCCAGCCGTTTGGCCTCTTCGATCATCTGCTGGGCCCGTTTGCTGGGGCCTGCCTCTGCCGGGGCGGGGGTCACCTGCTGGTAGCCCTGCACCTCCATCGGTTTGCGACGGGTGTAGCGGCGGGTCTTGAGGGCGCGAATGAACTTGAGCATCCATTGATGCTGGGAGTCGAACACCTCGGGGCGCCCCAGCCAGTAGGCGATAAATTCCCCCAGATCCTCTTCGCTGTAGCTGGCATCGATCACCCCGCACAGGCGGGCGAGGGCGGGCAGCTCCTCATCCGGTCGCCACTGCAGATGCATCTGGAAGGGGCGCTCCGGCAGCGGGCTGCGCAGTTTCTGGGTCAGCAGCGGCAACTGGAACGGGCACTGATGGTAGTGCTCACTCTCGGGCTGTGCCTCGACCTGTAGCAGGCCCGCCTCCATCAGTTCATCGAACAATTCGGTGAGCTGGCGGGCATTGACCTG
This sequence comes from Aeromonas sp. QDB62, assembly GCF_027705695.1. NCBI lineage: Bacteria > Pseudomonadati > Pseudomonadota > Gammaproteobacteria > Aeromonadales > Aeromonadaceae > Aeromonas > Aeromonas sp. QDB62. Next base: position 15,134 of record NZ_JAPDCD010000027.1, read on the forward strand.
AAACGAGAAGCCGCAGGGATCGCCCGGGTCGACCACCGCCAGCGCCCGACCCAGCTCGGGATAGTTGAGCCGGGCCAGCTGATTTTCCAGCACCAGCCTGCGCAGCTGCAGGGTATAGAGACTGCGGGCCGGATGGGACAATCTGGGATGGGCAAGGGCGCTGTATTCGGCTGGGGTCATGGTCTTCTTCACGGGCTGGAGTGGGGGCATTATCCCTTATGGCGCAGGCTTGCACAATTCGCACGGGAGGTGGTGACCCGGTTAATCCTGACCCCTAGCCAAGAGGCCATGGTGCGGGGGGCGTTGACAACGGATTGGGTCAGGCTGATGGCGCCTGGATATCGCCTCATCAATACGCGTGATGAAATCGAAAGCCGGGTAAGCCGTCTCTTTTTGACGCAGGAATCGCTGCATTCCAGCCGATTTGGTCTAGTCTTATTACTTAAATAACCAATTGACTAATAAGGTTTTTATCAAGATGCCAAAAGCCGGGCTACGGATCCTGGTGGTGGAGGACGAAGCTGTTTTTCGCCACTCGTTAGTGAGTTACCTCGCACGGGACGGGGCAGCGGTGTTTCAGGCGGAGGATGGGATTGAGGGGATATCGGCGGCAGCGCTCTATCATCCCGATGTAGTGCTGTGCGATCTCAATATGCCCAATATGGATGGTCTCGAGGTGATCGCCTGCCTCTCCGCGCGTTATCCCCATATTCCGGTTATCGTCATTTCGGCCCAGAGCACCATGGAGGCGGTCGCCAGCGCCTTGCGTGCCGGTGCGCGGGATTATCTGCTCAAGCCGCTGGAGGATTATGCACTGGTCGAGCGCAGCATCGAACAGTGTCTCAACGGCAGCGCCAACCGGGCGCAGCAGCTGGAGCTGATGGATCATATCGACTACTTCAGTGCCCATGACAAGGCGGCCAGCCGCCTGCTGGCGGGGCTCAAGCCGCCGGGCTTGCAGGAGTGGGGCCCCTGGCAGGTTACGTTCAAGGGGCTCGGCCACCTCTTTATTCCCGATACCTTCAAGGTGGAGGACAAACTGCTGGTGCTGGTGATGGAGCTGCCGATCATGGGAACGGATGCTGCATTTTGCGGGGCCTTGGTGCGCTCCTTGATGAACGTCCCCTATCGCCAGTTTCAGCAAAACGAGAGCCGCCTGCTGAGCCAGCCGCACCGGTTGCTCGACTACCTCAACCATCAGCTGATGGCGTCCGGGCTTCGTCACTCCTTTGCCATGGCGGCGCTGCTGTTTGATCAGCACGATGGGCTGGTGTTTGCCAACGCCGGGCTCACCTCTCCCCACTGGTTGATGCGCTCCGGTGGCTTGCCCCTTGGTTTGATGCGCAGCAGCCATTACGCCCTGCACAAGCGCAGTTGGCATGAACCGTTTGCCCTGCAGTTTCGTAGCGACAGCGGCGGATCGCTGGATGTGCAGGTACGCCATCACTGATACCGCCTGACAGCAGGCCAAAGCAAACAGGGCGCCCGATGGGCGCCCTGTCTGTTTTTTACAATCCTGACCGTTTAGACGGCGGCGGAGTGCAGTTTCTTCTCTTGAGCTTGCGGCTCTTTGGCCGGGCCTTCGGCACCGTGCATCCAGTAAACCAGGCGGTTGGCCATGGTCAGCAGGATCAGGGCGCTCAGTAACGCAGCCAGGGCGATGCCACCGAAGATGGCGATCGGGCCCGCTTCACCCACGAAGGAGCCGATAAAGCCGGCTGCATAGTTGGCCAGGGCAACGAAGCCGAACCAGGCACCCATCATCAGGGAGGCCAGACGCAGCGGAGCCAGTTTGGTCACCATGGAGAGGCCGATCGGGGAGAGGCAGAGCTCGCCCAGGGTGTGGAACAGGTAAGCGCCAACCAGCCAGAACATGGAGGTCTTGACGGTCTGGTCACCACCTTGCTGCAGCACGGCGCCGATCATGAACAGGAAGCCGACAGCCAGGAACAGCAGACCCATGGCGAACTTGACCGGAGAGTTCGGCTCTTTCTTGCCGAGCTTGATCCAGATGGCTGCCACGATCGGGGCCAGAGTGATAATGAAGAAGGGGTTGAGGGACTGGAACCAGGCAGTCGGCACTTCGAAGCTGCCGATCATGCGGTCGGTATACTCCTGGGTGTAGAGGTTCATCAGACCACCGGCCTGCTCGAAACCGGCCCAGAAGATGATGGTGAACAGACCCAACACCAGGATGACCTTGATGCGATCCACTTCCTGCTTGGTCAGCGGTGCTTTCTGCTCGGTAGTACGCAGGGCTGCAGCGCGCTGGGCGGCAGTGACACGACCGATGTTACCCAGGAAACGCTGGGCCATGGTGGCCTGGATCACCAGAGAGAGCAGCATGCCGATACCGGCGCCGACGAAGGCCGCTTGCCAGCCGTAGGCGGTGGCGGCAGCACCACAGATCACACCTGCCAGCAGGGAACCCAGGTTGATGCCCATATAGAAGATGGTGAAGGCACCATCACGGCGGTGATCGCCCTCTTCATAGAGGTCACCCACCATGGTGGAGATGTTCGGTTTGAACAGGCCGTTACCCACGATCAGCAGCGCGAGGCCGGCGTAGAACATGGTGTTGACCATATCCGGGAACATGGCGTGGGGCAGTGCCAGGGTGAACTGACCTGCGGCCATCAGCACGGCACCGATCAGGATGGCGCGACGTTGACCCAGGAAGGTGTCAGCCAGCCAGCCGCCGATCAGCGGAGTGATATAAACCAGACCGGTATAGATACCGTAGAGTTTGAGGGCATCTGCCTGACTCCAGCCCAGACCGCCGTTGGCAGTCAGGTCGGTCAGATAGAGCACCAGCACGGCACGCATGCCGTAATAGGAGAATCTCTCCCACAGTTCGGTACTAAAGAGCAAAAAAAGCCCTTTAGGGTGACCTAAAAAGGTCCCTTTTGACGGGTTATTCATTGGAACTTCCACCTGTGTCTTATATTTTTTTGAGTTTTTTATGCAAGGGCGAGAAACACGCCTCAATCCTTATAGAGCATGCGTGAATAAATTACAACATTATGATTTGCTGAGAGTTTATTTACTATTGATTGATTTTTTGTTGCGCAAATGAAAAAGGAGCATCATTTGATGCTCCTTGAATACCTCTATAAAAAACCGATTTATCAGCGATTACAACTGCTTGACGAACTGCTTCAGCCAGCCGATGAATTCACCGTTCAGCTCCTGATGGCGCACGGCATATTCCACATTGGCTTTCATGTAGCCGAGCTTGCTGCCGCAATCGTGGCTCTTGCCCTTCATGAAGTAGGCGTTGACCTGTTCCTGTTCCATCAGCATGGCGATGGCGTCGGTCAGCTGGATCTCGTCACCGGCACCGGCCGGGGTCTTCTCCAGCAGCGGCCAGATATTGGAGGAGAGAACGTAACGACCCACCACCGCCAGATTGGAGGGGGCTTCGTCACGGGGCGGCTTCTCGACAATAGCCTGCATCGGCAGGGACATCCCCTCGCTCAGGGCTTCACCCTTGATATCGGCGATGCCGTACTTGTCCACTTCGCTCTCGGGCACCGCTTCCACCATGATCTGGCTGATCTGGTTCTCTTCGAACATGTGCACCATCTCGGCCAGGTTGTCCTGCTTGAGGTTGCTGGCAACCTCGTCGATCAGCACATCCGGCAGCAGCACGGCGAAGGGGTTGTCACCGATCAGCGGACGGGCGCACAGGACCGCATGACCCAGCCCTTTGGCCTCGCCCTGGCGGACGTGCATGATGGTGACGTCTTTCGGGCAGATCTGTTGCACCTCTTCCAGCAGCTGACGCTTGACGCGCTTCTCGAGGGTCGCTTCCAGCTCGAAGCTCTTGTCGAAGTGGTTTTCGATGGAGTTCTTACTGGAGTGGGTGACCAGAATGATCTCCTTGATCCCGGCGGCGATCGCTTCGCGCACCACATACTGGATCAGCGGTTTGTCGACCACCGGCAGCATCTCTTTCGGGATGGCCTTGGTGGCTGGCAACATACGGGTACCCAGACCGGCTACCGGGAGCACGGCCTTGCGAACGATCAGAGGGGTCTTTTTCATGGAAAACTATCCAGAGAGATGAAAGTGCGGCCATGATACTCCAAGAAAAATGGGGCAGCCACCGGCTGCCCCATTTGTATATGCAGGGCTCGGACGTTATTTGACGATGATCATGTCACGATTGGCTTCCAGCGTGGCCGGGCCAATGCCATTGACATCCGCCAGCTGATCGACCGAGGTGAACTTTCCCTGTTTTTCCCGATAGTCGACGATGGCTTGTGCCTTCTTGTCGCCAATTCCTTTGAGGCTGGTGAGTTCGGCAAGGGTGGCGGTATTGATATTCAGTTTGCCGTCCTCCTTGGCGACCGCGGCCGTGGTTGTTTGCTTGAGCGCTACCTTATCTGCGGCCAGCACGGGTTGGCTGAACAGGGGCAAGCAGGCCAGCAGCATGACTGCAGAGAGCTTCTTCATCAGCATTTCCATTCCTCCATGATGTTGGATTTTGCCGAGTGGGCACATTGAGAAATAGCGTATCGAAAGGGTCTTTTTCACTGCAACTTCTGACAGGTCAAATTCTCATGCCGATGGTGGAAGATTTGCTATAAGCGCTCCGCCATGAATGCCTCCGTATAGCCAACCTTATGATCTGGAATGTATTTCAGATGCATCTTTGATTTGGCGAGCACACGTCCCCGAGACGCTCTGCTCAAACCCTTGTTGACGTGCCGGATGGCATTATTCTGCGCAACACGGTGTGGATGGCATGTTTCACTGGTCTTCAAAAGAGAACTAATAAAAAAGGCTGCTCACCTGGGGTGAGCAGCCTTTGTGATCGGTTTTTTCAGGCTAGAGCTGATTAAGCTTGTTCGTCAGCCTGAGCTGCCTGGATACCGGTCAGAGCGATGGTGTAGACGATGTCGTCAACCAGAGCGCCACGGGACAGGTCGTTGACCGGCTTGCGCATGCCTTGCAGCATCGGGCCGATGGAGACCAGATCAGCAGAACGCTGTACCGCCTTGTAAGTGGTGTTACCGGTGTTCAGGTCAGGGAACACGAACACGGTGGCTTTACCGGCAACCGGTGAGTTCGGTGCCTTGGACTTGGCCACGTTCTCCATGATGGCCGCGTCGTACTGCAGCGGACCGTCGATGATGAGGTCGGGGCGCTTGGCCTTGGCCAGCTCGGTCGCTTCACGCACTTTCTCTACATCGGCACCGGCGCCAGAGGTACCGGTAGAGTAGGAGATCATGGCGACGCGCGGCTCGATGCCGAACGCGGCGGCGGAGTCGGCGGACTGGATGGCGATCTCGGCCAGCTGCTCGGCAGTCGGATCCGGGTTGATCGCGCAGTCACCGTAGACCAGAACCTGGTCAGGCAGCAGCATGAAGAAGATGGAGGAGATCAGGGAAGAGCCCGGAGCGGTCTTGATGATCTGCATCGGCGGACGGATGGTGTTGGCAGTGGTGTGCACCGCGCCGGATACCAGGCCGTCAACTTCATTGCGCTCCAGCATCATGGTACCCAGTACCACGTTGTCTTCCAGCTGCTCGCGGGCAACCACTTCGGTCATGCCCTTGTTCTTGCGCAGCTCGACCAGACGCGGCACATAGCGCTCGCGTACCACAACCGGATCGATGATCTCGACGCGATCGGTCAGTACCACACCCTGCTGCTCTGCAACACGACGAATCTCTTCCGGGTTACCCAGCAGCACCGGACGGGCGATGCCACGCTCGGCGCAGATGGCGGCAGCCTTGATGGTGCGCGGCTCATCGCCTTCCGGCAGCACGACACGCTTGTTGGCATGGCGGGCCAGCTCGGTCAGCTGATAACGGAACGCCGGCGGGCTCAGACGACGGGAACGGGTAGAGCTGACAGTCAGCGACTCGATCCAGTGTTTGTCGATGTGGCCAGCTACATAGTCCTGCACCAGTTCGATACGCTCGCGGTCATCTTCCGGGATATCGACGTTGAAGTTCTGCAGGCTGACGGCGGTCTGCCAGGTGTTGGTGCCGGTGATCATGATCGGCAGGCCGGTAGCCATCGCCTGTTGGCACAGGGCCATCACTTGCGGTTCCGGATGGTAGTTACCGGTCAGCAGCAGCGCACCCAGCTTGACGCCGTTCATGGCGGCCAGGCAGGCGGAGACGATGACGTCGGAACGGTCGCCAGAGGTCACCAGCAGGCTGCCCGGACGGAAGTGCTCGATCATGTTGTGGATAGAGCGGGCACAGAAGGTGACGGTCTGCAGGCGACGGCTGTCCAGCTCGCCCTTGTTCAGGATCTTGGCCGCCAGATGCTTGGCGAGATCTTTGGCGCGCGGGGCGATCAGCTGGGTGTTCCACGGGATGCAGCCCAGGATGCGCAGCGGGCTCTTGCCGAACACTTGCAGCACTTCCAGGTTGTGGGCGGCGTCAGACGCATGGTGATGCGCCTCGAACATCTCGGTCAGATCAGGGCGGGTTACGCCGTGCTCGTCAACCGGTGCACCCACCTTGTTGATCACGCAACCTACGATACGGGGGTTGTTGACACCACCGAAGTTGGAGCAGGCCAGCTCGATGCGCTCTTTCAGCTTCTGGCTGGAGTCATGGCCCGGGTGGGTCACGAATACCATGTCAGCGTCCAGCGCCTTGGCTACGTCGTAGTTCAGCTTGTTGGCAAAGGGCTGCTTGTCGGTCGGCACCATACCTTCGACAACCAGCACTTCGGCACCGCTGGTTTTCACGTGCTCTTCGAAGCGGGCCACGATCTCTTCCAGCAGGATGTCGGTGTTGCTGGCGCTGATCATGTTCTCGGCGTAGGAGAGGGCGAACGGCTCGGGCGGATTGATGTTGGCAGCAGCGCGGATAACGGCGGTAGAGCGCTCGGTACCGGTTTCACCCGGACGCGGCTGGGCAACCGGTTTGAAGAAGCTGACATTGACACCGTGACGTTCCATAGCGCGAACAACGCCAAGACTCACGGAAGTTACGCCGACACCAGTGCCGACCGGGATAAGCATAATAGTGCGTGCCACTTTATACCCCTTGTTCATTTTTTGGGATCAGGAAAAGGCCGCCCTGGTGGGCGGCCTCGAGGTTACTGCGTCAATTAAGCGCCGACCAGTTCCAGCGCGTCGTGGGCAATCACCCACTCTTCATTGGTCGGGATAACCAGGGCCTTGGTAGAACCGGCCTTGGTGATCTCGCCGCCCTTGCCAAAACGAGCCTTCAGGTTGGCGTCGTGATCGACGTCAAAGCCCAGCAGACCCAGCTTGTTCAGGGTGATTTCACGGATAGGTGCGGAGTTTTCACCGATACCACCGGTGAAGACGACGGCGTCCAGACGACCATCCATGGCGGCGGCGTAGGCACCGATGTACTTGGCCAGGCGGTAGCAGTAAACGTCCATGGCACGCTTGGCTTCTTCTTTGCTGTCGTAGTTGTCTTCAACGAAACGGCAGTCGGAGGTGACTTCGGTCAGACCCAGCAGGCCGGACTCTTTGGTCAGCATGGTGTTGATATCGGCAACGCTCATGCCCAGCTTGTCGTGCAGGAAGAAGATGATGGCCGGGTCCAGATCGCCGGAGCGGGTACCCATGACCAGGCCTTCCAGCGGGGTCAGACCCATGGAAGTATCGACAGACTTGCCGTTCTTGATGGCGCAGACGGAACCGCCGTTGCCCAGGTGGCAGTTGATGATGTTCAGCTCTTCAACCGGCTTGTTCAGCTGCTTGGCAGCTTCCAGGCTGATGTAGTAGTGGCTGGTACCGTGTGCGCCGTAGCGACGGATGCCGTTCTCTTTGTAGAGCTTGTACGGCAGGGCGTACAGGAAGGCTTCTTCCGGCATGGACTGGTGGAACGCGGTATCGAATACGGCCACGTTCTTGTCAGCCAGCGCCGGGAATACGCGGCGCGCTTCACGGATACCGATCAGGTGAGCCGGGTTGTGCAGCGGAGCGTACGGCACAGCGGCTTCGATACCGGCAATCACGTCTTCGCAGATGACAACGGAAGAGGTGAAGCGCTCGCCACCGTGAACAACACGGTGACCGATGGCGATCAGGTTCTTGGCCAGTTCCGGATTGAGCGGCAGGATCTTGTTGACGATGAAGTCCAGTGCTTCCTGGTGAGCGGCACCCGCGCCCAGATCGGCACTGCCTTTCTCGCCATGCAGTTTCCACTTGATGCGGGCGTCGTCGAGGTTGAAGCACTCGGCCAGGCCGGACAGCAGGTCATCACCGGTGGTTGCGTCAATGACAGCAAACTTCAGGGAAGAGCTGCCACAGTTAAGAACAAGAACCAGCTTACTCATGAATAAATCCTATCGCAGATTGGGTTGTGTAGGCGGATGCGTTGGACGCGGTGCGGCCAAAAACTTTCAACTTATCCTTATGAGGGTTGGCAATCTGTTGCTTGCCCCTTGTATAGTGATACAAGACCCGAAATCCAGACGTCCCTGACAGGTCAATAGCAAGACGCTTTTGACGCAAAAATGGGCGTACAAAGGATAACCCGATTGTTGAAAAATAACAAAGTCATCCTCAACCTTTGTTACTTTGCATCAAATTTTGTCGAGGTTTTGCCGTTGGTACGTTCAAAAAGCGCTCGGAGGTAGTATGAGCATGAACATTTTTGGAACTAAGTTACAGCAAGGGCGCCATTATATGACGCTTTGGCCGCGCCGTCCCGAGCTCAATTCGATGTTTCCTGAAAATCGGGTGATCAAGGCGACCGAGTTCGCCCTCAAGGTGATCCCCGCGCTGGCGGTGCTGAGCGTGATGCTGCAGTTCCAGTTTGGCGAGCTGCACTACTGGCCCTCCGTCATCACTTCCGTGCTGTTTCTGCTCAGTTTGCCGCTGCAGGGCTACTACTGGCTCGGTCAGCGGGCCGACACCCGTTTGCCCCCTTCGCTGGCGAGCTGGTATCGGGAGATTAACGGCAAGATGAACGAGCAGGGCGGCCGTCGTCAGCTGGTGTCACAACCGCGCTACGAAGAGCTGGCCGATACCCTCAAGGCCGCCTTCCAGCAGCTCGATAAATCCTTTCTCTACGAATAACCCGATTCAGATGCAAAAAGGCGCCAGTGGCGCCTTTTTTGTTGCGGTCGGTGTGCGGATCAGGCCGCCAGTACCTTGTGGATCTCCTGGATGGAGAGCTTGTACTGACGCGGGCACTGACGCCACACCTGCAGCATCCGCTGGTACTTGTCGCGCATGGCGATGTCGCTGGAGAGCTCGTCGCACGGGCACTTGAGCTCGGGGAAGCGCTTGTCCACTTCCAGCAGGAAGCAGACGTAGTCGGCCAGCTCCCGCTCCTGACTGCGGCTGTAGCCGTTGAACTCCAGACGGCTGGCATTGATCTCGCCCTGATCGGCGGCATCCAGATTGCCCCATGAGATGGCCAGTGCGTGGTGCAGCTCCAGGGTGTCGATCACCTCCTGGCAGGTCGCCAGATCCAGATGGCCGAAGCTCTTCTCCAGCTCGAGGATCTGCAGGCAGTAGCCGCGCTCGATGATGGTGCTGGCGCGCTGGTAGACGTCCGCCTTCTCCGGGTTGAGTTTCGCCAGAATTTCGTACTGGTTGCTCAGGATCAAACGCTCAGTGTTGCTCATGTTCATGGGATATCTCGCTGGAAGATGATTCTGGGGTCACGTTAACCCATATATAAAATGAATTTTTTGATCTGGGCGGGGGAGTTGGTGAGAAAAATCCGCTGGCAAGGGGCTACTGACCAGACAAAAAAGGCCTGCATGGCAGGCCTTTCAATGACGCAGGGGAGGGTTACCCCTTAGTACCACCTGATGGTGATCGCTGGTTTTGAACTTGTCGAAGTGGTGGGCAATCTTGCCCTCTTCATCGATCAGGAAGCTCTGACGGTGAATGCCGTCATACTCCTTGCCCATGAACTTCTTCGGGCCCCAGACGCCAAAAGCATCGGCCACGGCGTGGTCTTCATCGGCCAGCAGGGTGAAGTTGAGCTGGTCCCGCTCTTCGAACTTTTTCAGCCGTTTGGCCGGATCCGGGCTGATGCCAAGTACCACCACATTGAGGGCGGCCAGCTCGGCGTTCACATCGCGCAGGCTGCAGGCCTGGGTGGTGCAGCCGGGGGTCATCGCCTTGGGATAGAAGTAGACCAGCACTTTTTTGCCGCGCAGGCCAGCGAGGCTGACCTGATTGCCATTCTGGTCGGGCAGGGAGAAATCGGGGGCGGGGCTGCCAGCTTGTAGTGGTTGCATGGGGTCTCCTCGGGTAAAACGCCCTCAGGCGTGTTTGCGATTGACGATAAACTCGAACGATTCGGCACCCAGTTGACGACAGAATTCGGCGAAGGCGGTTTGCGAACCTTCCACTTCACCCTCTCTGGCCAGATTGAGCTGAAAACTGATCTTCAGCAGGTTGAACGGCTGCTGCTCCAGAGTCATGGATTGCATCGCCTGGATGTTCCAGCCATGTTCGCTGAAGAACTGGGTGCACTGACTTACGATGCCGGGCTCGTCGCGGATCAACAGATCGGCACTGGCGCGGACGTCATACTGCAGAGACTGGTGGCGTTCGGTGCGTTTCATCATGGTGATGAGATCCCACTCCTGACTACGCAGGGGTAGGCTGATTTCGAGTTGCATCAAGCTGTTCCAGTCGCCCGAGAGCAGCATGATAAAGGTAAATTCATTGCCGAAGATGCCAAGGCGGCTGTCCACAATGTTGCAACCACAGCCACTGACGTGGCGGGTCACTTCATTGACGATGCCAGGCCTGTCCGTGCCGATGGCCGTTACGACCAGGTAGTGAGTCATAAATCTTCTCTCGTCCGTTATTTCGTTGCGAAAGCCGCGCTGGCAAGCCAACCCTCCGGCCCTGATGACCACTCCCTGAGGGGCGCTGCCGACTTTCGTCCATTGCTTTTTGTGCCGGATGGTATCACGGCTTGCCCCCTCTCTCCCTTGTTTTTCAAAGGGGGCAGCTTTACCATTACGCCCCTGAAAATCGGGAGAAAAGTCCATGTTACGCGGTAGTATTGTTGCGCTCGTTACCCCCATGCTGGCTTCAGGTGAAGTCGATTGGGCCAGTCTGGCCAAACTGGTCGACTATCATGTCAGCGCCGGGACCAGCGCCATTGTTGCGGTGGGTACCACGGGGGAATCGGTGACCCTGAGCGAGCAGGAGCATATCGCCGTCGTTGAAAAGACCGTTGAGTATGCTGCCGGACGCATTCCCGTCATTGCCGGTTGCGGCTCCAACAATACCGCCCATGCCATTGAATTGACCAGACGACTGGCCAAAACCGGCGTGGTGGCGGGCCTCTCGGTGACCCCTTATTACAACAAACCCACTCAGGAAGGTCTCTATCGTCACTATTGTGCGATCGCCGAGGCTAGTGGTCTGCCCCAAATTCTTTATAATGTGCCCGGTCGAACCTGCTGCGATCTCAAACCGGAGACCGTGGCCCGTCTGGCCAAGGTTCCCGGCATTATCGGTTTGAAAGAGGCAACCGGTGATTTGAGCCGCACCCCGCTGCTGCGCGAACTGTGCGGGCCGGAGTTTGCTCTCTACAGTGGCGATGATGCCACTGGTTGTGATTTTATGCTGCAAGGTGGCGATGGCGTGATTTCGGTCACCACCAATATTGCAGCGGCCCAGATGGCCGACATGTGTCGTGCTGCGCTGGCCGGTGATGCCGGGCGGGCGCATGACATCAACAATCTTTTGATGCCGTTGCACAAGACTCTGTTCTGCGAACCGAGCCCTACCCCGGTGAAATGGGCCTGTGCCCAACTGGGGTTGATTGCAACAGCCACCTTGCGCCTGCCGCTGGTTGACCTCACCCCCGAGGGCGAGCAGCTGATGGCGCGAGCACTGACCACAGCGGAGTTGATGGCGAGTGTTTAAATCTAATGGAAAGGGAAATAGAGCCCGTCTGGTGCTGAGCGTTGCGACCCTGGCCGTCTTGGCCGGTTGCAGTACCCCCCAGGATCGCAAAATGGCCAACCGCGACTTCGATTATGAAGATGCCCGCCTTGAGGGCCGCGCGTTCTTGATCCCCGCAGGATTGAGCGCCCCCACCTTCAACAGCCAGTATGATATTCCGCCGCTGCCCGAGAGCAGCCGTGAAGGTGCCCTCGGCGCCCAGATCGACGTGCGCCCGCCCGCCCAGCTGCTGACCGTGGTACCGGGCAGTCAGGTGGTGCAGGCCGCAGCCGAACCGACCGTTGCCTTCTATGCCCTGAGCACCAGCCAGAGCGTGGAGCGCGATACCTGGTCGTTCCTGATGAACTTCCTGGCCAAACACAAGGTCACCACCGAGAAGCTGGATCAGCAGGATGGCGTATTGCAGACCGGCTGGTTTGACAACACGGTCGCCCTCGATGGCTGGGGTGAAGATGACGAAGACTTCAAAATCCGTCAGCGTTACCAGTTCACCGTGCGTAACGATGCCCAGCGCCACGCCGTCAACATGTCGGTCCGGGTGCTGGATCACGAAGAGACCATCGACGGCGAGACCAGCAACAAGCTGACCCCTGCCGATGCCCAGCGCTATGCCGCGCGGGTGCTGAACCAGTTCTCTCTCTATTACGACAGCCAGCTGAAAGCCCGCGAACAGCACAAGTTCAACGATGGTATGGGCCTGCAGCTGGGTCTGGACAACAACGAACTGAGCGCCTGGATTGCCGAAGGCTCCTTTGATCAGGTGTGGCGTCGCCTCAACCAGGTACTGCCCGCTTACGGTTTCATTATCAAGGACACCCAGCAGTCACTGGGTTGGATCGACGTCGAGTACGAAGAGCCGGGTGCCGAGTTCTGGAAGGCGAAAGGGAGCGAGCCGTTCAAACTGGAGGAGGAGAAATACCGCTTCCAGCTTGGCGAAATGGCGGGAGGCAAGACCTCCATCACCCTGTTCGACAAGGACAAGAAGCCGGTGTCGTCCGGGGTTATCTCCCAGATGTATATCAGCCTGTCCGAGGCGTTCGCCAAGGGGCTGGCCGATCAGGCAGCAGCAAAAGCAGAATAAATACAGGGGCCTTGTGCCCCTGTTTTGTTATCAGAATTCCCCTGAACACGAGGGGGGATTGTGACCGGTTTTCGATGAGGTGAGCCCCCTTGCCAGCATGCTGCAAACAGAGCTCGCAGGTGAGGGACTCGCGATGTTTACCCCCCACAAACAGGAAGTGTTATTAGCCATGAGTCTTGCAGATCAAGTATTGGCGGTGAATGACGATTTGCCGATCCGTACCGATAAACCTGTCCATTCCGGCAAAGTGCGCAGCGTCTACTGGTTGACCCCCGAAGACAGTGCCCGGCTCATAAAAGAGAAAGGCTATGATGTGCCGGCCGATGCGCCCCTCGCCCTCATGGTGATCAGCGATCGCATCTCGGCCTTCGATTGCATCTGGCAAGGTGTGGATGGCCTGAACGGCGTACCGGGCAAAGGGGCGGCGCTCAACGCCATCTCCAGCCACTGGTTCAAGCTGTTCAAGGAGAAGGGACTGGCCGACAGCCATATTCTGGATATTCCGCACCCCTTCGTCTGGATCGTGCAAAAAGCCCGTCCGGTGATGATCGAGGCGATTGCCCGCCAGTACATCACTGGTTCCATGTGGCGTGCCTACAAGGATGGAGAGCGCGAGTTCTGCGGCATCACCCTGCCGGAAGGGCTCAAAAAGGATCAGAAGCTGCCGGAGATCCTCATCACTCCGTCCACCAAGGGTGTGCTGAAAGGGCTGGATGGCGTGCCGGAAGCCGATGACGTCAACGTCTCCCGTGCCGATATCGAGCGCCACTACAAAGGCTTCAACTTCAGCAAACCGGCCGACATCGACCGCTACGAAGTGCTGCTCAAAGAGGGCTTCAACGTCATCAGCGACGCGCTGGCCGGGCTGGATCAGATCTTCGTCGATACCAAGTTCGAGTTTGGCTATGTCCACGATGCGGCAGGCAACGAGAAGCTGATCTACATGGACGAAGTGGGTACTCCCGACAGCTCCCGTATCTGGGATGGCGCGGCCCTGCGCGATGGTCAGATTGTCGAGAAGTCCAAAGAGGGTTTCCGTCAGTGGCTGCTGAACCATTTCCCGGATCCGGACATCCTGCTCAACAAGAACCGCATGCCGGAACGTTTCGCCCTGGCTCGCGACAACAAGCTGCCGACCGAAGTGATGATGGATATCTCCAACACCTACGTCGGGATCGCCGAGAAGATTATCGGCCACAAGCTGGTGCGCTCTGCCAATCCCAAGCAGGAGATCATCGAGGTGCTGCGCGAGCAGTACGGGCTGATCGACTAAGGGTTGCTCTCTTTTTTTCGTCGTCAACAAACAAACGTTTGCTGGTGGTGAGGGAGATAGGCAGAGAAACAGACGGGCCCCGCTGCGGGGCCCGTTTTTATGGCTGGTCTGGCGGTAAGCGAGCGGCGATCAGCCGTTGACCCTGAACACCTGACCGGTCTGGATACCCAGCACCGACTTCTTGTAAGCCTGCGCCACCTTGGCGGCGGGCACCGGCACGAAGCCCGGGAAGAAGTCGGCGTATTTGTCCATCGACTCCTCCAGCACGGTGGGGCTCACCACGTTGATGCGCAGGCCCCGTGGCAGCTCGCAGGCGGCCGCTTTCACAAAGTGATCGATGGCGCCGTTGACGGTGCTGGCGCTCACGCCCCAGTTGATTGGCTCCTCGCTCAGGATGCCGCTGATCAGGGTGATGGAGCCCTTGTCAGTCAGATAGGGGATGGCGGCGCGGGTCAGGTTGATCTGGCCCATCAGCTTGCTCTCCAGTCCCACCTGCCACTGCTCGTCGGTCATTTCGGTCAGGCCGTTGAAGGCCACGCTGCCGCTGGCGACAACCAGTGCATCAAACTGGCCCAGCTTGGCGAACAGCGCCTTGATGGAGGCGGGATCGCGCATGTCGACCGTGGCATCACCACGGCTGTGGCCGACCCGGATCACCTGATGATCTTTGGCAAGCAGTTCACTGACCGCGGAGCCGACGGTGCCGGAGGCACCCACAATCACAATTTTCATCTGCATCACTCCTGGTTGGGATGTATCGATTTTAGCGCAACAGAAAATGCGAAAAAGCGCGTAAAATAAACCCATTGTTTCCATATTGGAGCTAATGATGGATATCGCCCATCTGGCCAGCTTTTACGAAGTGGTGCTGCGCGGCAGTTTCTCGGCCGCTGCTGATACGCTGGGAGTGAGCAAGGGGATGCTGAGCCGCCATGTCAGTGCGCTGGAGACCTCACTCAATGCGCAACTGTTGCAGCGCACCACCCGCCGCCTCAGCCTGACCGAGGCGGGCAAGACCCTCTACCAGCAGGCGGGGGAGATCTTCGCGCTGGCACGGCAGGCGGAGCAGGATATTCAGGCGCTGACCGAAGAGGATAGCGGACGACTGCGCTTTACCTGCCCGGTCAGCACCGGCGATCGCATGGTGAGCGATCTGCTGACCAGTTTTGCCGCGCTCTGCCCGGGAGTGGAGGTGGAGCTTAACTTCACCAACCAGATGGTCGACATGAGTCAGGGGGAGAACGATATCGCCCTGCGCGCAATGAACGAGGTGCCGGACAATCTGGTGGCCCTGCCGCTCGGTCGGCTCAAGGATGTGGTGGTGGTGAGCCCCGCACTGGTGGCGCGAGAGGGGCGTCCTGCCACTCCCTATGAGCTGAGCGGGCGCAGCTGCCTGTTGCAGGGGCACAATCCGGCCTGGGAGCAGTGGCACTTCAGCCGCAAGGGCGAAGAGGCCCATATTCTGGTGCAGGGCAAGGTGCGGGCCAACCATTACAGTACCGTGTTGCAACTGGCGCGCGCTGGTATGGGCTATGCCAAGTGCCCGCTGATGCTGGTGGAATCGCTGCTGATGGCGGGGGAGCTGGTAACCGTGCTCGACGAGTGGCAGAGCGGCCTGCATCAGCTCCATGTGCTGCATGCCCAGCAGCGGCGGGTACCGCGCAAGATCCGGCTGTTCAAGCAGGTGCTTGCCCAGTGGTTTGCCGAGCGGCCCAACTACCTGCTCTGAGCGGCGTTATTTTTCTGTCATCTTCGGCTGCTACCCTGCGCCCATCATCGGCATCAGGAAGATCAGTGGGAATGAAGAGTAATAGAGGGTTGACCGGTTTTGTACTGCTCTATGCAGTCTTGGGGGCCGGCAGTGTACAGGCCATGGTGGAAGTGAAGGTGCCGGAGAATTTCCGCATCCTCGCGGTGAGCAACGGCACCCTGCAGGATGAGCAGCATGCCACCCTGGCGGATGGCGAGCAGCAACTGCTGGTGCGCTTCGAAGGGGTGATCCCCAGTCGCAGCAGCAGCGAGAATGACCGGCAGGTGCGCTCCGAGCCGCAGGTGGTGCGCTATCAGGGCAGCAATCAACATTTGCAGCTGACTGCCAGCGTACCGGGAGACGAGCGGGGCATGCAGGCGTATGCCAAGGCACCAGTGGTAGCGTTGCAGGAGAATGGCCGGGCGCTTGCCATCCAGCAGGATGCGCTGGTGACCAGCGGCATGCTGCTTGGGGTGGATTGGAACGGCAAACTGGCTGAATACAACCGCAGCGGCGGCAAGGCGGCGCTGACGGCCGTCGCCGTTGCTGCGCAGCCAACGGCTACGCTCGCCAGCGGGGCGCAACCCGTTGTGGCAGCCAGCGAGCTGGAAGGGCAGTTGCAGCAGCTGTTCCTGCAGGCCGATCCGGCCCTGCGCAAGCGCTTTATCGGTTGGGCCGTGCCGCAGCTTTAAGTTTTCCGCCCGTTGCAGTAACGTGGACACTCCTTTTTCAGGCGCTCTGTTCATCGAACTCAACGAGGTTTTCATGTTTGAATTGCATTCACGCCTGCAGGCAGATACCCGGTGGCTCGGGGATCTGCCCCTCTGCCGTGTCTTGCTGGCCAAAGACAGCCAGTATCCTTGGCTGATCCTGGTGCCGCGAGTGGCCGATTTGCGGGAAATTCACCATCTGGCGCCGGAGCAGCAGCAACAGCTGATGCAGGAGTCCTGCGCCGTCGCCGCCCTGATGGAACAGGCC
The DNA here is from genome assembly GCF_027705695.1 of Aeromonas sp. QDB62. Lineage (NCBI taxonomy): Bacteria > Pseudomonadati > Pseudomonadota > Gammaproteobacteria > Aeromonadales > Aeromonadaceae > Aeromonas > Aeromonas sp. QDB62. The sequence continues at coordinate 32,112 of NZ_JAPDCD010000027.1, forward strand.
CTCAGCCCGGACAAGATCAACATAGGGGCGTTGGGCAATCTGGTGCCGCAACTCCACCTTCACCATGTCGCCCGCTTTGCGACGGATCGTGCCTGGCCCGGCCCCATCTGGGGAGCTCATCCGGCCGTGCCTTACGAGCCACAAGTTTTGGCGCAGCAGACCGATACATGGCGTGTCCGGCTCGCCAAGCTGAGTGGCTTCACCCCAGTGGCTGCTGATAACGGAGTCAACTGAGAGGCGTGTCGCTATTTCAGTCTCCGGGCCGCGCCATCTGTTAGAGTTATGGTATAGATAAGCCCATTTTCGATGTTCAGGAAGGTCCCATGATAGTGACAAGATCCGATGACGATGCCGTATTGACCACAGAGGATGTGCTGCTCAGCCTGTGCAACTCGGTGACGGACGTTTTGAGTGCCGCGACCATGAGTCAGGTGCGTTTTTCCGGCATGGTGCAGCGGATCAGCAAGACCTGCCTCAAGCCGGATATCGGCTGTTTCGTGCTGTTCGATGGTGGTTTTTCCGGTCTGGTGGTGATCAACTTCTCCGCCGCCGCCGCCATGGAGCTGTACGAGAGCTACATGCTCAGCATGGGGCTCTCCAAGGAGGATCTCGCCATCTCCCACACCTCGGACGAGGTGAGCAACGTGATGGGCGAGCTGATGAACCAGATCGTCGGCAGCTTTACCGTCAAGGTGGGCCGGGATCTGCAGACCCACATCACCCAGAACCAGCCGAAGATGCTGGCCCTCAACAAGCAGGTGATGCTGAGCGTCGATACCAATCTCGACAGCCCGGAGTCCCGCCGCGTCACCTTCTTCACCGCCCGCAACAACATCTTCTATCTGGAGCTGGCGATGGACAAAACCGAGTTCATCCGCATCCACAATGAGGGGATGGAGCATGAGGAGCTGGATCCCGATGCGCTGATCGCCCAGACCAAGCTGGATGCTGCCAAGCCGGTTCAGGCTGCGGCGCCGGTCGCCAACGATCACGACGATCTGCTCGACTCCCTCGGGATTTGAGACGCAAGCCAGACGACATCAAGGCCACTTTCGAGTGGCCTTGTGTTTTTGCGCTGTACCAGGGGTCAGAAGTTGTAGAGCAGGCCGGTGCTGAAGCGGGTGGCTTGTGAATCGTAGAAGCTGATATCCGAGCTGGATTTGCCATACGCCGCGCTGGCGGTCGCCGAGAGGGCGCTGACGCCAAACAGGTTGTGCCAGAAGAAGATGGCGTTCGCCGCAAACTCGTCGGCATCGGCGTACTGGCCGAAGAGGGGGTTGGCCTCGTCGTAGTTGCTCTGGCCGAGGTAGAGGTTGCTGACAAATGACCACTGGGCGCCCCGCTTGGCATAGGTCAGCTGCATGCCGCTCTGCTTGTAGCGCTGGGCGCGCCCGTCGAGATCCGCATCGCGATAGATCAGCGCGGGCTCAATCACGTGGCCGCCGCTAAAGCGCCACTGATAGGAGAGTTCGAGGGCGTGGATCTTGCCGTTGCGATCGAGGGCCGAGGCGTAGTTGGTATGGTGGATGGCGTCGTATTGCTGGCCGCTGCGCTCTTCATCCACGTCGATGTTGCGGGTGGTCAGGCTACCGTTGAAGTTGCTGCCCCAGATATTGTCCCAGCTTGCCCGCACGCCGGTCGAGTTGATGTCGGTCGAGCTGCGGGCCACCCCCACGGCAAACGGATCGCTCCACTGCTCGGTTGGCATGGCGCTGAACACCAGCGAGCCACCGACAATCCCCTTGTCCCCCAGCTCCTGCCGCAGCCCCAGTTGCTGGGTGAAGTCGAAGCGAATGGCATCCTGGATCAGGTTGCCGAGAAAAAGCTGGGTGCGGGTGTCGGCAAAGGTGTAGCGGATGTCGGCATTGATCAGCGGCGTGACGGCCGAACTGCTCTGCGGGCTGCCCAGACCGGAGAGGGTGTTGTGGTCATCATCGCCGCTGTAGAAGTTGGATTCATAGTTGACGACATTGATGCCGCCCAGCAGAAAACCGGACCAGCCGGACTCTTTGGGAATGCTCCCCAAATCGGCATGGGCGCTGTTGGCGACAAGCAGGCCAAGGCCCAGCAGAGAGATGTGACGCATCGAAGTGTTCTCCTGATCTGATCGTTCGGGATGAAAAGATGAGGTTCAAGTTGCCGACATTCGTCAGCCAGCTCACAGAATCGTGACGCAACGGGATGAGATAAAGAAGAGTTCCCCCTGTTGTGCTGGTATTCTGTACCGCGAATATCGGGGGAAAACAACAAGATGAAACAGATTAAATCCTGGGCGCAATATTACGTCGATCTGATGACCAAGCTGGGGCTGGTGCGTTTCAGCATGTTTCTGGCGGCGGGCATTATCGTGCTGGCGGTCGCCATCCAGATGGGGGTGACCCTGTTCCTGCGCGGCAATATCGATGTGATCGACTTCGTTCGCTCGGTCTTCTTCGGCCTGCTGGTGACCCCCTGGGCCGTCTATTTTCTCTCCATCGTGGTGGATCAGCTGGAGGACTCCCGCCAGCGGCTGACGCGCATGGTGCGCAAGCTGCAGGATATGCGCGAGCGGGATCTGGAGCTCAATACCCAGTTGCAGGAGAACATCAGTCGCCTCAACGCCCAGATTGCCGAGACCAACCGGGCCGAGAGCCTGCGTCTGCAGGCCATCGAGGATTTGGAGAACGAGGTGTTCCAGCGCGAAAAAGCCCAGCTCCATCTGGGGGAGCGCACCGCCCTGCTGCGCTCCTTTATCGACTGTTCTCCCGATCTGGTCTACTACCGCAACGAGGATGAGCAGTTCTCCGGCTGCAACCGCGCCATGGAGGAGCTGACCGGCAAGGTGGAGGCGGAGCTGATCGGCCTGACCCCGTTCGATGTCTACAAGCAGGAGATCGCCAACAAGATCGTCGAGACTGACCGGCAGGTCTTCGCCAGTAACGAGCCGCTCACTTACGAGCAGTGGCTGGAGTATCCCGATGGCCGCAAGGCCTATTTCGAGCTGCGCAAGGTGCCCTTCTTCGATCGCTTCGGCAAGCGGCTCGGTCTGCTCGGCTTTGGCCGCGACATCACCGAGCGCAAGCAGTATCAGGACAAGCTGGAGAAGGCGAGTCGCGACAAGACCACCTTTATCTCCACCATCAGCCACGAACTGCGCACCCCGCTCAACGGCATCGTGGGCTTAAGCCGGATGCTGATGGATACTCCCCTCGATCCCAAGCAGCATCAGCAGCTCAAGACCATTCACCTGAGTGCGGTGACTCTGGGCAATATTTTCAACGACATCATCGATCTCGACAAACTGGATCGCCGTCGCCTCGAAATTGCGCCAACCCGTATCGACCTGCCTGCCTTCCTCGACGAGCTGGAGACCCTGTCGCGCATTCAGGCGGAGCAGAAGGGGCTCTACCTGCATTTCGACCGCGACGGCGACATGCCGCAATTCGTGATGGCCGATGGCACCCGCCTGCGTCAGGTGTTGTGGAATCTGGTGGGCAACGCGGTCAAGTTTACCGATGAGGGGGGCGTCACCGTGCGCTGCCTCGCCCATCCTGCCGACGAGCCGGGCAAGCTGGCGCTGCACTTCGAGGTGGAGGATACCGGCGTCGGCATCCCGCGCGCCCAGCAGGAGAAGATCTTCGCCATGTACTATCAGGTGCAGGGCAAGAAGCACGCCACCGGTACCGGCATTGGCCTCGCGGTCTCCCGTCAGCTGGTGCAGGCGATGGGTGGCCAGCTCTACGTGGACAGTGATCCGGGCGAGGGCTCCTGCTTCACCGCCGAACTGGAAGTGGCCTGCGCCGAGCCGGTGCTGGTCGAGCCGGAAGAGGAGATGCCCTCCCTCGATATCCTGCTGGTGGAGGATGTGGAGCTCAACGTGACGGTGGCTTGCGCGTTGCTCAACAAGCTGGGTCATCAGGTGCAGGTGGCACGGGACGGCACCCAGGCGCTGGCGATGGCCAACCCGGATGATTTTGACCTCATTTTGCTCGATATCCAGCTGCCGGACATGACCGGCTTCGATGTGGCGGAACAACTGCTGGCGCGTTATGGCGACAGCCTGCCGCCCATGGTGGCGCTCACCGCCAACTCCACCGGCGATCGCCAGTACTACCGGGATCACGGCATGCAGGATGTGATCAACAAGCCGCTCGGCTCCAAAGCGGTGCGGGAGGTGATTGGCCACCTGTTTGCCGGTCTGGCCGAGGATGAAGCGGACGAGCAGGCGGATGCGGGCAATCAGGATGCGCTGCTGGACTTGCCCTTCCTCACCGATTACGCCGATACCGTGGGCAAGCCGGTGCTGCTCTCCAGTGTCGATCTGTTCGAGAAGATGATGCCGGACTACATGGCGGTGCTCGACTCCAACATGATTGCCAAGGATCAGGCGGGGGTGGTGGAGGAGGCCCACAAGATAAAAGGGGCGGCAGGTTCCATCGGCCTGCGCCGTCTGCAGCAGACGGCCCAGCTGATCCAGAGCCCGGATCACCCCGCCTGGTGGGAAAACGTGGAAGACTGGATTGAGACGCTGCGCCGCGAATATCCCGGCGATATCGCCCGTCTGCGGCGCTGGTTGTTGTCTTGAGGCGGGTGGTTGTCTTGAGTCTGAGGGACGTTGCTGGCAAGGAGCTGCAAGATGTATAGCCGTTTGATTACCCCCGCGCGCATCCACTCCAGGGGTGACGAAGATCTGCTGGAGGCGACCGAGCAGGATCGCGCCCGCATCGTGCAGGCCGCGCCGGTGCGCCGTTTGCAGCAGAAGACCCAGGTCTTTCCGCTCGATGTGAAGGCCTCGGTGCGCAGCCGCCTCACCCATTCGCTGGAGGTGCAGGAGACCGGTCGCCAGATCAGTCGCCGCATTCTGGCCGCCTTGCCTGCAGGCGTGGTGTGCGAGGGGGCCTTTATCAATCTGGTGGAGATGTCCTGCCTGCTCCATGACGTGGGCAACCCGCCGTTTGGCCACTTTGGCGAGCAGGTGATGAGCCAGTGGCTCGGCGAGATGCTCGATCCCCTCTATCAGCAGGCGCTGGCGCAGCCCCCCTCGGCCCAGTGGGCGGAATTGCGTCAGGATCTGCAGCTGTTTGATGGCAACGCCCAGAGCCTGCGGCTGGTGCATAGCCTGCACGAACTCAACCTGACGCTCGGGCAGCTGGCGGCGCTGTGCAAATACCCGCAGCAGCCGCAACCCGGCGTGAGTTACGGCCAGCATCATGGCTGGAGCAGCAAGCGCGGCATCTTCTTCAGCGAGCAGCCGCTCTACCGCGCCCTCGGCCAGAGTCTGGGGCTGGCCCCCGGCTGTCGCCATCCGCTGGTCTACATCATGGAGGCGGCAGACGACATCTCCTACTGCATCGCCGATCTGGAAGATGCGGTGGATCGGCGGATCCTGACACTGTCAGAGCTGCTGGTGGCGTTGCGCCGTGCTGATGGAAGCGACTATCTGGCGGCGTTGCTGGATGAGGCATTGGCCTCTGGCCGGGGCTTTTTCCCCCATTTTCGCCAGCAATTGACCCGTGATCTGGTGGCACTGGCGGCGCAGAGCTATGTCAGCGAACATCAGGCCATTTTGCAGGGCTCCTATCCGCAGGCACTGCTGCACGGTCAGGCGCCGGCGGCGCGGGTGCTCGATATCCTCAAACAGGTGGCCCGCGAGCTGGTCTTTATGCGCCCCGAGGTGGAAGCGCTCGAGCTGGAAGGGTATGCGGCGCTGCGCGGGGTGCTGACCAGTTATGCCTGCCTGTTGGCGCTGCCGGCGCGGCAATTTGCCCGCCTGCTGGCCGGGGAGGGGAGTCAGGATCTCTTCTTCGCCCGCCGCCTCTATCACCGCCTCTCGGCCCGTCACCTCAAGGCCTACCGGCTGGCGATCGCCACCCCGGACTCACGCTTTGCCTGCCAGCATGAGCAGGAGTGGTATTACCGGGTGCGGTTGCTGCTCGATTACGTCAGCGGCATGACAGATACCTATGTGCTGGAGGAGTACCGGCTGCTCTCCGGGATCTGATGCCCGGGGTTGCCCCTGGTCAGGCAGCATAAAATGCCAGGAAAACGTTTAAAAAGGAGTCGCAGGAGGCTTGTTTTAAATTCGGATATTTTTTAGACTTCTGCAACCTGTTCAACTTTTACACGGTAAGGAGACGAATATGCAACATCTGATGCTCAATATTGCATTCTCTCGCGGCACTGCGTGCGGCGTGAAATCTCGTGCTCTTTTACCGCGTGGCGTAAACAGGTAACCCCTGTCTTTTTATCACCCGCGGTTCGTCCCGCAGGGTGATATCCACTTTCTCCGGGAGAACCGCCTGTTCTACTGGAGAATGTCATGTCTATCGAACTGGTTTTATTGCGCAGTGTTGAATCCCTGGTCCAGAGAAGGATTGCCCGGGTCGAGCGTCGTCTCGTGCAGGTCAATCTGTCACCCGCCCTGCTCAGGGATATCGGGCTGGAAGGGTATCAGGGTCAGGTCTCCCTCGTTCGCGAGCGGGAGTATCAAACCGGCTTCCGACTCGGGAATCGAATAACCTGATGTAAGGGGCCTGTATGGCCCCTTTCTTGGCATTGATGGCAGACCCCGGTCTGCCATTTTCATTTTATTAAGCTGTGGTTAAGTTAAAACGCGAATATCCATTCGCGAATTTTGCGAAAATCTCTATTATTTGCGGCCGACTTTTCTTTGGATTCAGGTTATGAGCCGCATTCGCCGTTTATTTCAGTTTATATTCCTGCTGCTATGGTGTGTGCTGGGGTTGAGCGAATCTGAAGCGGGGCTTAATCCATTGGCGCTTACAGAGGCCGAACGTCAGTGGAGCGCGGCCCATCACGAGCTGATCATCGGTATGCCGATGATGGGCTCGCCCCCTTATAGCTACAAGGATGCGGTACAGGGGTTCAACGGCCCGGTGCCCGAGATGGCGCTACTGATCGCCAGAGCGCTCGGTTTGCCCCTGCACTACAAGGAGTTCACCTCCTATGACGAGGCGCTGAGCTCGTTGCAGGCGGGCAAGGTGCATATCATCATCAATTTTCAGCCCGGAGAGCAGTGGGAAAACCAGATAGCCTCGGTGCCCTTCCCGTTTTTTATTCCGCAGGGGGTGCTGCTGAATCGCACGCTCACCCGGCTCTCTCTTGACGAGGCTCGCAAGCTTAAATGGGTCTGCATGGTCGGGACCGACTCCTGTGGCCAGCTCGAGGCGCTCGGTCTGGTGCCGGTCAAGGCGGTGGAGCGGCGCAGCGAAGCCACCTTCATGCTCAAGCAACAGCTGGCGGATGCCTATCTGGCGGATATGCCATCGCTATTGTCGGAGCGGGCACAAAACCCCAATGCCGGTTTCTCGATTGTCAAACCGCAGTGGGCGCCGGTCTCCTCCCTGTCCGTCAATATTCTGCGCAACAACCCCGGGCTCACCAGTCTGATAAACCGCGTCATGCCCGAGCTGCCAGTGACGGACATGCGTCCGATCCTTGAAGCCATCAATGGGGGACAGGCTACGGCATCGGGGGAGATCACCACGGTCAAATTTACCCCCGAGGAGCAGGCGTGGCTGCGCACGCATCCGATCTTGCGCTACGGCATCTCGCCTAACTGGGTCTCGATGAGCGAGTTCAATTATCGTGGCAAGCTGGTGGGCTACGTACCCGATATGGTGGCCCTGCTGCGCCGCTACTCCGGGCTGGAGTTCTCGCTGGTGCGTACCGAATCCTGGCGAGAGACCCAGAATTTGCTCAAAAGCCACCTGATTGACTTTATTCCGGTGATGAGCCCGTCGGCAGAGCGCGAGCATCTGGGGATTTACACCCCCAACTACATGTTCGTTGACCGCGTCATCGTGGGGGGGAGAGAGAGCAAAAATCTCTCCGACATCGAATTGGTGCGAGGCACGCGGGTCGGCATTGTGGATGCGTCCATTGACGAGGAGCTGTTGGCCTCGCTGGGGGCCATTCCGGTGGAGGTGAAGGATGACAGCCGCCTGCTGCGTCTGCTCGATGAGGGGCGGGCCGATTATGTGCTGCTTACCATGACCACCCTGCCGGCCGCCCTGGGGCGAGGCTTTGAAGATCGCTATCGGGTGGTCTACTCCGGGCAAAACTTGCGTCTTCCCGGCGCCATGGGGGTATCCCCCGCCGACCCCATGTTGCAGCAGATCCTGACCAAGATCCTCTATGCCATCCCCCAGCACGAAATTGACAAGCTTGAATCCCGTTGGTTGACGATGCGGCTGCAGACCGGCCTGGATACCCGCACCGTGGTGCTGTGGTTTCTGGTCTGCGCGGGGGGGGCGCTGGTGTTCTTTACCATCTTCTGGCACTGGAACCAGACGCTGCAGCGGCAAAATGATCAGCGAAAACAGGCCCAAAAGCAGCTCAACGAGCAGCTGGCGTTTGTCCAGACGCTGCTCGACTCCTTGCCGAGCATGGTGGCACTGCGAGATCGCCAACAGAACCTGACCCTCTGCAACAAGGCGTACCGGGAGGCCTTTATCGGCGCCGAATCCGGCGGGGATGGCTGGAGTTATATGCATACCGAGGAGCGGGAGCAGATGCTGCGTGAAGAGCAGAGCGTCTGGGCGACCGGCGTCAGGCTGGAGGGCGCTGGCTATACCCGGCGGATTGACGAATCCCAGTTCCATGTGGTCTATGTCAAGTTGCCCTACCGGGCGGCAGATGGCGAGATCCAGGGGGTATTGACCGTGCTGACCGATGTCAGCGCCCTGAAAGCCGCCGAGGACAAGGTGCGCGAAGTGGAAGCCATGCTGCGGGACATGACGGACAGCATGCCCGGCGTGGTCTATCAGTATCTGTGGCATCGCTCGGATCAGGGACGTTTTCTCTATGTCTCGCAAGGGGCGGGGGAGACGCTGGGGGTGCCTTCCCAGGCCCTGATGTCCGCCAGATCCGAGTGGAAGACATTTGGCGTCAGTGAAGAGGTGTTGCAGGCGTTCTTCAGTCGGGTTGCCGCCAATGCGCCGACCCGGACGCCGATCGACTGGGAGGTCAAGGTGCCCCACTACGGTGGCGAACGCTATCTGCAGGTGCGGGGCAGCTTCGTGGAGCAAGGGCCGGATACCCTGCTGCTCAACGGCATGGTGCAGGACATCACGGCCCTCAAACAGCAGCAGTATGAGTTGCATGAGGCGCGCGCCAGCGCCGAACAGGCCATGCAGGCCCGCAGTCGCTTTCTGGCCACCATGAGCCATGAGCTTCGCACGCCGATTTCGGGGATGCACGGCATGCTGGAGCTGCTGCGGATGAGCGACGTGGACGATGATCAGCGCTATCTGCTGCGCAACGTGGTCACCTCGACCAACAACCTGCTCTATCTGGTCAACGATATCCTCGATTTCTCCAAGATCGAGGCGGGCCAGCTTCATCTGGATTATCAGTCGAGCCCGTTGCAGTCGGTGATTTGCGATGCGGTTCGTGGTCATGCCGCCCAGGCCCATGGCAAGGGGTTGCAAGTCGAGTTCAGCTGGGAGAGCGAGGTGCCGGATCGGGCGGATATCGATGCCATCCGGGTGGCGCAGGTGGTCTCCAACCTGCTGAACAATGCGGTCAAGTTTACCGAGCGCGGGGTGATTGCCATTCGCGTCAGGTATCGGGAGCAGCAGCTCGCCATCACGGTAGCCGACTCCGGCATCGGGATCGCCGAGGAGAAGCAGGCGCTGCTGTTCACCCCGTTCGAGCAGCTCGACTCCGATATCAATCGTCGTTATGGCGGCACCGGGCTGGGATTGGCCATTTGCGATCAACTGGTGCGCAAGATGGGGGGCTCGCTGAGCCTCAATAGCCGGGCCGGTGAGGGGGCCAGTTTCTGCTTCACCATTCCGCTGAGCAACCCCCACTGGGATCTCCCGGCGCTGACAGGCAGCGAGTGGTGGTATTTCGGTGACGACCACCTGCTGGAACAGACGATGACGCGGTTGGGGGCCAAATTGCACCCTATCGATGCCAACCGGCTGGCTCGGGGGGTCAATGGCCTGCTGCTGGCCGACGAGCGCTGGCTGGCGCGCGATCTCGGCCACAACTGGTTGGAGCGGGTGCAGCAGCCCGGGCTCAAGGGGATCGTCTTCTCCCCTGACGAGGTGCTGCGAACCCGACTGGGCCCGGCGCGCTGGTGGCGACTGGGACTCTCTCCTCTCTATCCGGACCTGCTGCTGGAGAGTGGCCGCGAGCTGCTCTGCGGGGTCGTCAATCCGGTGATGGCTACGCATGCCGACAAGTTGAACGGTCGGGTACTGGTGGCGGATGACCATCCGGTCAACCGGGCCCTGCTGGAGCGCCAGCTGGGGATCCTGGGGGTCGAGTGCGTGGTAGTCGAGAACGGCGAGCAGGCGCTGCAGGCCTGGCAGGCAGAGCCCTTCTCGCTGTTGCTGACCGACTGCCATATGCCGGTGATGGATGGCTATACCCTGACCAACACCCTGCGCGCCAACGGCGATCAGGCCCCCATCATAGGGGTGACGGCCGATACCTCGGAGGAGGCGTCGGCCCGCATGGTCGCCGCCGGCATGAACGGCATGCTGATCAAGCCTTATATGCTGGAAGCGCTGCGCCAGACGCTGGTGCAGTGGCTGCCAGCCTGCGCAGCCGTGACTCCGGAGCCGCTCACCGGCGCGTCGGCGCTGGCTGCCCGCTGGATGGCGCTGTTTGGCGATGAAGAGGATGCCAGAGCCATGGCCAGCGAATATCTGGCCTCCAATCTGCTGGATCGCGAAGAGATGATGGCGGCGCTGGCGGTCCGCAACGGGGACGCGTTGCTGGAGATCGCTCACCGCATAAAAGGGGCCGCCCGCATGGTGGGGGAGTGTGCCCTGGCCGAACAGGCCGAACTGCTGGAGAGTGCCGCACGGCTCAAGCAGCTGGATGAGTTTGCCGTGCTGGGGCAGGAGGTTGATCTGCTGATCAACCGGGTTACCTACGAGACAGGATTATGGCTGAATGAACAAGCGCGAGCATGAAGTGGTCATCATGGTGGCTGAGGATCACACCTTTCAACGCAAGGCGCTGTTGCATCAGATCCGTGGCCTGGGCTATCGGCAACTGCTGGAGGCGCGGGACGGGGTGGAGGCGCTGGCGCTCTGCCAGCAGCAGAGAGTCGATATCCTGCTCTGTGACCTGCGGATGCCCGGCATGGATGGCATGGGTTTGCTGCGCCGTCTCTCGCAGGCAGGCTTTCGCGGCGGCATCATCCTCTCCAGCGCGCTGGAGGGGGATGTGGTCGAGGCGGTGCTGCGCATGAGTGCCGCCTATGGCTTGCATGTGCTGGGGCGGCTCGACAAGCCCGCCCGGCCGGGGCAACTCGCACAGCTGATTCAGTCATGGTCTCCCGCCCGGGAGCCCTCCCGTCAGGAGGAGGGGCACAGGATCGATCTCGATCAGCTCAAACGCGGCATCGAGCAGCAGCAGATCTTGCCCTGGTATCAGCCGAAGGTGAGCTTCGCCACGGGTCAGTGGGCCGGGATGGAGGCGCTGGCTCGCTGGCAGCATCCCGAATATGGACTCATCTCGCCGGGACTCTTTATCCCGATGGCGGAAGAGCACGACCTGATTGCGCCCCTGACCGAGATCATCATTGGCAAGTCGTTGAGTGATGCCCACCTGTGGGGGGAAACCGGATTGTCGATCAATCTGTCGATGAATCTGTGTGCCAGCTCCCTCAATGACGGCAGTCTGTGCCAGACCCTGATTGACCAGTGTCGGCACTGGAGCGTGGATCCGGCCCTTATCACCCTGGAGGTGACCGAGAGTGCTTTCATTCGTGACATCGGTGCCATGCTGGAGGTGCTGACCCGGCTGCGGATGCACGGTTTTGGCCTCTCCATCGATGACTTTGGCACCGGCTACTCCTCGATGCAGCAGCTGGCGCTGCTGCCCTTTACCGAGCTGAAGCTGGATCGCTCCTTCGTCGATCGCTGCCATGCCGATCCGGCGCACCTGGCCATTATCGAGTCCAGTATCGAGCTGGCCCGCAAGCTCGGGCTCAAAACGGTGGCAGAAGGGGTGGAGGACGCGGCGACCTGGCACCTGCTGGCCAGGCTCGGCTGTGACCTCTGCCAGGGCTTTTTCTCCGCCCGCCCGATGCCGCACAGTGAGTTGGCAAGTTGGCACCGGACTTGGCAAGATAGATTGCCTACACTGATATCTATCTGATTCTGTTGGCTGGCTCCTCCGTTTGAACAAGGATGTTCATGAAAATCTCAAGCAAGCTGTTGCTCAGCTTCGGTTTTATCAACCTGCTGATGCTGCTCTCCTCCACCCTGGTCTATTACCGGCTTACCCAGATCAATCAGGCCCAATACACCCTGCTGGAGCAGGCGCTGCCCGCTCTGCAGCGGGATGAGGCGAGCCAGAAGGCGCTGGTGGCCACCGTCTCTGCCTTGCGTGGCTACCTGATCCTCGGCAAGGATCCGGCTCAGGCCTCCCGCCTCAAGCAGGAGTGGGAGTCAGCCTGGCAGGCCATCGCCCATCAGACATTCAGCCCGGCGCTCGCCCAGTCTCTCGAGACCTTCAAAAGCCATCAGGAGAAGGTGTGGGCCATCGCCCAGAGCGAAGAGAATCTGCCTGCCCACACCCTGATGCTGCAGGAGGCGGGGCCGCTGGCGGAGGCGGCACTCGATCAGTTGCAATCCTTTGCCAATGAGGAGGTTGGCACTGCGCAGGATCAACTCTCCGGCGATCGCCGCATGCTGCTCAAGCAGGTGGGGGATGCCTACAACAGCCTCGCCAACGCCCTCTCCGCCCTGCGGGATTTTCTTATCTCAGGCGATCCCGAATACCGCAGCAAATATCAGGATTACTACCAGTTTCACCAGCAGCGGGTGGCAGAGGTGAAGCAGCAAGCCGCGCTCTTTACCGACACCCAGCAGAGCCTCTGGCAGCTGTTTGAAGAGATGGCGACTCCCTTCTCCGAGCTGGTGGGGCAGGTGATCGAGAAGCGCCAGGCGCCGGATTGGGATCAGGCCAACTACCTGATGGCCACCGATATCGAGCCGATGCAGTCCACTCTCAGCGAGCAGCTGGTCCAGCAGGTGGGCAAAACCCGCGCCGAGGTGGCGCAGATCGCGGCGCAGATGACCCGTGCCGGGAGCGCCATCAACCAGACCCTGCTGCTGGCTACCGGCAGTGCCATCGTGCTTGGCATGCTGGTCGCATGGCTCTTTAGCCGCCGTCTGACCCGTGACATTGCCAGCCTGGTGACCCGGGCGGGGCAGGTTGCCGATGGCCGACTGGCAGCCCGGCCCTTGCCGATAACGGGGCAGGATGAGTTGGGAGAATTGACTGGCTCCATCAACCGGATGTCTGTCCAACTGCGCCAGTTGGTGGGGGAACTGCAGGGGGCGGTGGGGCAGGTAGAAGAAGCCTGTGGTGAGGTGGGCAGCACCACGCGGGCCATCGTAGTGGATTTGACGGTGCAGGATCAGCGGGTCGATGCGGTGGCGGCCGCTATCGATCAGATGTCGGTCAGCGCCCGGGATGTGGCTGGCAATATCACCGCCGCGGCAGGTGGTGCCCAGCAGGTGCAGCAGCAGACCCGACAGGGGCAGGCCGCGCTGGCGCGGATGACCGACGCCATGCAGCAGATTGCCGCCATGATTGGGCAGGCCAATGAGGCCATGGGGCTGCTGGCACATCAGAGCGAACAGGTCGGGCAGATCACCGAGGTGATCGCCACGATCGCGGAGCAGACCAACTTGCTGGCCCTCAATGCGGCGATCGAGGCGGCGCGAGCAGGCGAGCAGGGACGCGGTTTTGCGGTGGTGGCCGACGAGGTACGCCAGCTGGCGACCCGCACCCATCAATCAACCGCCGAGATCAGCCAGACCATTGCGGCCATCTCCCAGCAGACTCGCCAGACGGTGAGTACCGTCAGCAGCGGTACCGGGTTGGTCGAGCAGGGGAGGGATGCAGTCGGCCTGGTGACCGATACCCTGAGTGCCATGAACCAGCTGGTGCAGTCGCTGTCCGGTCAGCTGGAAGCCATTTCGGTGGCGACCGAGCAGCAGTCGCGGGTGGCAGCCGAGGTGGCAGGGACGGTCGATGACATTGCCGCGCTCAGTCGGCAATCCTGCCAACGCAGTCAGCAGGGGGAGGAGATCGTAGCCAGACTGGCTGGCGATACCGGCAAGCTGACGGCAGTGATCGCCCGCTTTGATCTTGACGCGTGAAATGGCGGGATCATCCCGCCACTGCGATTTATCCGGCCGTTTGGACTGTTGGTTTAGTCCAGCCGTCTGAAGGCGTGGTTGTCGAAGCTGCTGGTGGTCTCGCGATTGAGCAGGCTGACCAGCAAAATCGCCCGTTTGTCCCCATCCGGTTCCATATAGATGGCTTCGAAGCCAGCCAGTGGCCCCTCTTCAATCAGCACCTTGTCGCCCGAGCAGGGCAGGTTGGCGTAGCAGGCTCGTGCCTCGTCGCTGTCATCACGACTCATCAGCTGATAGACCAGCTTGCTGCTGATCGGGGTCCATTCACTGCCAAAGTGGATGATCCGGCTGATGCCACGGGTCGATTTCAGGGTGACCGGTGTCACCTCTTCCAGATCGACGAAGATAAACAGATAGTTGGGGAACATGGGTTCCCGTACCGGAACTCGCTTGCCCCGGCGCAGCTTCTCGATCTCCACCATGGGGTAATAGGATTCGATACCCTGGGCATCGAGGTGGGCGCGGGCGCGGGCCTCTTCTTTTGGCTTGCAGTAGGCCAGATACCATTTTTTCATGTTATGAGTATGTTCGTGTTGCCGTGCTCGCGGATATGATAGCGGCGCCAATAAAAAAGGCCACGCATTGCGTGGCCTTTTTTGCCAAGTGAGCAATTACCAACCTTTTACCAGGCCGCCTTTGAACAGCTCGAGACCTTTCTTGTAGACCTCGTCGGTCTGATAGGACTGGACAAACTGTTTGACCTTCTCGTCATCCTTGTTGTTGTCGCGAGCGACGATCAGGTTGACGTAGGGGGACTCCTTGTCTTCAACAAACAGGCCGTTTTCGGTCGGGGTCAGACCAATCTGACCGGCGAAGGTGTTGTTGATGATGGAGAGATCCACATCTTCCAGTGAACGGGGCAGCTGGGCAGCTTCCAGTTCGACAATCTTGAAGTTGCGCGGGTTGCTGGCGATATCCAGCACGGTGGCTTCCAGACCGGCGCCATCCTTCAGGGTGATCAGACCCTGTTTGGCCAGCAGGATCAGCGAGCGACCCAGGTTGGTCGGATCGTTCGGTACCGCGATCTGGGCGCCATCTTTCAGTTCGCTCAGCGCCTTGATCTTCTTGGAGTAACCGGCGATCGGGTAGACGAAGGTGTTGCCAACCGGCACCAGCTTGAAGTCGCGATCACGCACTTGCGCATCCAGATAGGGTTTGTGCTGGAAGGCGTTGACGTCGATGCTGCCATCGTTCAGCGCCACGTTCGGGGTGACGTAGTCGGAGAAGTTGACGATCTCGACGGTCAGACCGTATTTCTCTTTGGCGACCTTGGCCGCCACTTCAACCAGTTCGGTCTCGGGGCCAGCAATGGCGCCCACTTTCAGAACCTTGCTCTCTTCTTTTTGACCGCAACCGGCCAGAACCAGACCAGCCAGCAGCGCAGCCGCAACGGATTTGATGCCAAATTTCATAAAACCTCCTGTCAGAAATCGACGATTAACGATGATCACATTTGTGGACCAGGCGCTCACCCGCGCTCTGGATAAGTTGAACCAGTACTACCAGGATAACCACGGTCACCAGCATGACGGTCGGGTCAAAGCGCTGATAACCATAACGAATACCCACATCCCCCAGACCGCCGCCACCGATGGCCCCGGCCATGGCCGAGTAGTTCACCAGCGTGACGAGGGTAATGGTGACGCTGTTGAGGATGCCGGGCAGAGCCTCGGGCAGCAGCACCTTGGTGATGATTTGCAGCGGCTTGGCGCCCATCGCCTTGGCCGCTTCCAGCAGGCCATCCGGCACCTCCATCAGGGCTCCTTCCACCAGACGGGCGATGAAGGGGATGCAACCCACGGTCAGCGGCACGATGGCGGCGATGGTGCCGATACTGGTGCCGACAATCAGCCGGGTCAGCGGAATGATGGCGACCAGCAGGATGATAAAGGGCACCGAGCGACCCACGTTGACCACCATGCCCAGAGTACGGTTGAGCAAGGGGTTGGCCAGGATCTGGCCCGCCTTGGTGACGTGCAGTGCCACGCCAAGCGGCAGGCCCAGCAGGCAGCCGAACAGGGCGGAGGCAAACACCATGATCAGGGTGTCGCCCAGGGCCGTGATGAGCAGATTAATCATGGCTTCGGACATAACCCATTACCTCCAGCTGAATGTGGTTGTCGATGAGGAACTGCTGGGTTGCCTCGCACTGGGCTTCATCCCCGAACAGCTCGGCCAGCAGGAAACCGAATTTGACGCCACCGGCGTACTCGATGTCTGCGCTCAGAATGCTGATGTCGATATTGAAACGGCGGCTCGCCTCGGAGATCAGCGGCGTATCGACCGTACTGCCGGTAAAGCCGAGCTTCACCAGCGGATAGCTGCCTGGCACCCGCTCGCTGCTCATCCGATCCTGATACTCCTGCGGTACCTCCAGATGGATGGTGGAGTGGATGAAGTCACGGGCCAGCTGGGTCTTGGCGTTGCTGAAGAACCAGGCCACTTCGCCCTGCTCGATTAGACGGCCGTCGCTGATGATGGCCACTTCGTCACAGATCCCTTTCACCACATCCATCTCGTGGGTGATGAGCAGGATGGTGAGCCCCAGCTTGACGTTGATCTCCTTGAGCAGGGTCAGGATCGAGCGGGTGGTCTGCGGGTCGAGGGCCGAGGTGGCCTCGTCACAGAGCAGCACCTTGGGGGCCGGTGCCAGTGCGCGGGCAATGGCAACACGCTGCTTCTGACCGCCGGAAAGCTCGGACGGATAGGCATGGGCACGGGCTTCCAGCCCGACCAGCGCCAGCAGCTCGGCAACCCGTTGCTGGATCTGCTCTTTGCTCCAGCCTGCCAGCTCCAGCGGAAAGGCGATGTTGGCAAACACGGTGCGGGAAGCGAGCAGGTTGAAGTGCTGGAAAATCATCCCGATCTGGCGGCGAGCCTGGGTCAGATCCCGTTCGCTCAGGGCTACCAGATCCTGGCCATCGACAATCACCTGGCCCTCTGTCGGGCGCTCCAGCAGGTTGACACAACGAATGAGGGTACTCTTGCCGGCACCGGAGGCACCGATCACCCCGAAAATTTTGCCTTGGGGTACATGCAGACTCACATCACGCAGGGCGTGCACGGCGTCACTGCCTGTACCGTAGACTTTGTTGAGACCTTTCAACTTAATCATGGATTCTTCCGTGCTAACAGCCTTACAGCACAGGGCGCTACAGGCGGGGAAATTGGGCAGAGGTTCCACTGGGTTACTCTGCCATCATGGAGGATGATGCTAAGATGTCTGGATGGCCGTGTCAACGCATGTTTTTACGTCTAGACGTCTAAAAAAGTGATAAGGATATCTGTCTGGTGGATAACGATCTGGGTGGATATGTCTCGCATCCAGATCCTGTTTCGCCAGTTTGGTATATGGCCGAATTAAAGATGGTTTATATCGGGTAAACGCTGGTTTTATTAGTGTGTCAGCCCGATGTCACTCATGTCAGGTGTCGAGCCTGAAACGCCACCATAGTTGCACAAATAGCTGCACAAATCGTTCCCTATTCGCGACCGGATCACCTGTCCGCCCCTTTGTCGGCATCAACCTTGATGCAGCGCAAGGGGGGCTCGGATAGGGATTGGGTCGGTGGCGCTTGTTTTTTATACTGATGATACCGACAGCATGGAGGGCAGTGCGATGAGATTCCAACAGATCAAAGAGTTGCTGCACTATCTTGAACAGGTTCATCACCAGCTCGGGCTCTGCTACGGGCGATTGACCAGTCAGGTGGACAGCGAACGTAGCCGGATGTTGCTGGTCTATCTGCAAGGGCGTGAGGATGCGGCCAGTGCCCATCTGCACGAATATGCCGCCCAGCTGGGAGAGGCGGTGAGGGAGACCTGGTTGAACCAGAGTTTCAGCGAGGATATGGTGCCCGCCATCACCCGCTTCGAGCTGCCGGCCTCGGCCCAGACCCAGGATATCGTCACTCAGGTGTGCCGCTGGGAAGAGCAGCTGGTGGGCGAGCTGGGCCATCTGGCCCGGGAGTGCCCGACACCGGCCACCACCACCCTGCTCGAGAATCTGGCCGGGCTGGAGCAGACCCGCCTGACCCGACTGGTGCACGGGGTACACCGACTCGATGACATGTAACGGGTGATAAGCGCCAAACACGCAAGATAGCGGTCAAGCAAAAGGGCCCGGCAGCAGTGCCGGGCCCTTTCCATTTGCTCTCTGCTGATTGGCGGTGAGCGTCGATCAGCCCTGCCGCTCGGCCGCGTAGAGGGCGGCCCCGATAATGCCCGCCTGATTGAGGCTGGCCGCTGGAATGAGCGGTGCCCGGGTCTCGATGCGATCGACAAATTTATCCAGCTTGGCGGCGCTGCCGCCCCCCAGAATGAAGAGGTCGGGGGAGAAGAGAAACTCGAGGCGCGCCAGATACTTGTTGAAGCGCTTGCCCCAGCGGTTCCAGGAGAGATCTTCCCGTTTGCGCACCGCATCGGAGCAGTAGTGCTCGGCCACCATCCCTTCCAGCATCAGGTGACCCAGCTCGGTGTTGGGCAGCAGGTGGCCGTTGACGAAGATGGCGGTGCCGATGCCGGTGCCGACCGTGATGAGGATGATGACCCCCTTGCGATCTTTACCGGCGCCAAAGCGCATCTCGGCCAGACCGGCGGCATCGGCATCATTCAGCACATAGCAGGGCTTGCCGGTGACATCGGCAAACAGATGCTCGGCATCGGTCTCAATCCAGCTCTTGTCGATATTGGCCGCACTCTTGGCAATGCCGTTGTGAATGGTGGCGGGAAAGCCGCAACCCACCGGCCCTTTCCAGTCAAAGTGTTCGACCAGCGCCTTGAGGGTATGGGCGATGGCGGCCGGGGTGGCCGGTTGCGGCGTGGCAATGCGATGGCGCTCGCCGATCAGTTCGCCGGTTTTGGTATCCACCAGACAGCCCTTGATCCCAGAGCCTCCAATATCCACTCCCAACATATGCATCTGTGTTGTCCTTGTTGTGTGCCGACCAGCTGATACTGATTACGGTGTTCTGGTCACTGCGGGTCGGCAGAGCATGAAAAAAGTACAGCAATCCGGCAAGGGGCAGATCACTTATGCGTGATCCGGCAGACCTTTTTCGATGCAGCGGATCAGCAAACGGGTTTTCTTGTTCTCTTCATCCTGACGCCGGGTAAGAGTGGCCAGCGCCCATTCGATATGTTCGGCTACCATGGGCTCGGCGTTGGTCAGCCCCAGTTGCAGGGCGGCGATGACCTCGGGGGTTGCCGGGCCATTGCCGAGGGCGACCGCCAGATTGCGGCGCCAGCGCTGGTAACCGATGCGGCGGATCGGGCTCCCTTCGGTCTGCTTGAGAAAATCACTCTCGCTCCAGTGCCACAGCGCCAGCAGGGGCGGGCGGTGCAGGCTGGAACGCGGGCTGAAGTCGGGTTCCGGGCTGGCATCGGCATAGCGATTCCAGGGGCAGATAAGCTGGCAGTCGTCACAGCCGTAGATGCGGTTGCCCATCAAGGGCCTGAACTCTTCCGGAATAGGGCCATCGTTCTCGATGGTGAGATAGGAGATGCAGCGGCGGCCATCCACCACATAGGGGGCGACAATGGCGCCAGTCGGACAGATGTTGATGCAGGCGACGCACTTGCCGCACAGCTCCTTCGCTACCGGCTGGTCGAGCGGCAGCGGCAGGTTGAGCAACAGCTCACCGAGAAAGAAGAAGGAGCCGGCCGATTCGTTGAGCAGCAGTGAGTGTTTGCCAACCCAGCCGAGGCCCGCCTTGGCTGCCAGCGGCCGCTCGAGGATGGGGGCGGAGTCAACGAAGGGGCGCCACTCACCCAAGGTCTCTTCAGTGCCTTGAAACAGCTCGGCACAGCGCGCTTCGATGCGATCACCCAGCTGTTTGAGCCGGTTGCGCAGTACCTTGTGGTAGTCGCGGCCGAGGGCGTAGCGACTGATATAGCCGAGGGTCGGATCGCGCAGGGTGGCGGCAAAGCCCGCCTCGAATGGCAGGTAGTTCATCCGCACTGACAACACCCGCACCGTGCCCGGCAGCAGCTCGTGGGGGCGTGCGCGCATCATGCCGTGGCGCGCCATGTAATCCATGCTGCCGTGATAGCCCGCATCCAGCCAGGCCTGCAATCGCGGCTCTTCGATACGCAGATCGGTGTCGGTGATGCCCGCCTGGTCAAATCCTAGCTCCCGTGCCCAGAGCTTGATATCGTGGGCCAGCTGGTGGAAGTCAGGTGCGCTCATGCGGCTTGGCCTGGCCGGAGTTGGCTGGCGTGGGTCGATTGATAAGAGGCGGGAGCCGTCATGGTAGAGATCATCAGGGGCGCGTTGGGCACAAAAGAGGGGGGCAGTTTACCACAGGGGCTGTGGCAGACTGAACAGATCCGCACACTGGAGCGCAACTGGGCCGCGCGTGAGGGGCAACCTCTCTATGCCCTGATGGAGCGAGCCGGTGCTGCACTGCGCACCTATGCCACCCTGCATTGGCCCGAGAGTCGTTGCTGGTGGATTTTCGTCGGCCCCGGTAATAACGGCGGTGATGGCTATGTGCTGGCCCGCCTTGCCCGCCAGATCGGCATCGAGGTGGTGGTGATTGCCGCCAGAGCACCCGACCAGCTGAAGGGGGATGCCAGACGGGCCGCCGATGAGTGGCTGGCGGCCGGTGGCCGGGTCTGGCTGGCCGAGCAGTTTGATGGTGCCCAGCAGCCTGCCCCGGATCTGGTGGTCGATGCCCTGCTTGGCACCGGCGTCAACACCCCCCTCTCGCCGCTACTGACAAAGATCGTCGCAACAATCAATGGCTTGGCTGTGCCCGTGCTGGCGGTGGATCTCCCCTCCGGCCTCAACGGCGATACCGGCCGTGCCATGGGGGCCGTGGTGCAGGCCACTCGCACCCTCACCTTTATCGGGATCAAGCAGGGGATGCTCACCGGCGACGGGGTGGATTGCGTCGGCCTGCTCGACTGTGATCCCCTTGGCGTCACGCCAGATGATGCTATTTCGCCCGCCGCCTGGCGCATCGATTATCCACTGCTAAGCACGCAACTGACCCCGCGCCAGCGCGCTTCCCACAAGGGCTCTTATGGCAAGGTGCTGCTGGTGGGGGGCAATCGCGGCATGCAGGGGGCCATCGTGCTGGCAGCCCGCGCCTGCCTGCGGGCGGGGGCCGGGCTGGTGCGGGTGTGCCAACATCCGGAGCATCCGCCGGTTAGCCTCTATCAACCCGAGCTGATGAGCCTTATCACCACAGATGACGAGGGGTGGGCGTCGGTGCAGGTCATTGGCCCCGGCCTCGGTCAGGATGAGTGGGGAAGGGGGCAAATCGCCCGTTATCTCACCGATCGGCTGCCACTGGTTTTGGACGCCGATGGATTGAATTGGCTGGCGCAATCTCCCCGCCATCAGGATAATTGGGTGCTCACGCCCCATCCCGGCGAAGCGGCGCGACTGCTGGGATGCACCATTGCCGAGATTGAAACCGACCGGTTTGCCGCCGTGCAGGCGTTGCAGCGGCGCTATGGCGGTGTGGTGTTGTTAAAAGGGGCGGGAACACTTATTTATGACGGCGAGCGGGTCGCTCTCTGTTGTGAAGGCAATCCCGGCATGGCAAGTGGCGGCATGGGTGATCTGTTATCTGGTATAATCGCCGCCCTTTTGGCCCAGGGCTGGTCTGCCACCATGGCAAGCTGGCTGGGCGCCGTGATCCACGGCGAGGCCGCAGATCAGGCCGCCGCCGACGGCGAGCGGGGCATGCTGGCGTCAGATCTGCTGCCGCTGATCCGCAGACTGGTTAATCCCGACACCATAACAAGTTAAAAAGAAGAACATGGCAAAACAGTTGATGATGACACTGCCGAACGAGGCAGCAACCGTGGCACTGGGTGGCCGTCTGGCACAGGCTTGCCAGCAGGCGACCACAGTGTTTTTGCATGGCACGCTTGGCGCCGGTAAAACCACCCTGACCCGCGGCTGGGTACAGGGCCTTGGCCATCAGGGCAAGGTAAAAAGCCCGACTTACACCCTGGTCGAGCCCTACGAGCTCGATGGCTGGCAAGTCTACCATTTCGATCTCTATCGCCTGGCTGATCCGGAAGAGCTGGAATTCATGGGCATTCGGGACTATTTTGCCGCCAACACTCTCTGTCTGGTGGAGTGGTCCGAGAAGGGCGAGGGCTGGTTACCGGCTCCCGACCTGGAAATTACCCTCACTTATGTAGGCGAGCAGCGCGAGGTTCTGATAGAGGCCCGCACTGCTATTGGCGAAGCCATTCTGGAACGGTTGTCATCTACGTGCGCTTGATCCTTGTTATTGCTCTCTCTTTGATGGCGTTACCCTCCTGGGCGAATCAGCTCAAGAGCGTACGAATCTGGCCATCACCGGATAATACCCGGGTGGTGCTCGACATGAGCAGCGCCCCCAACTTCAACTATTTCACCCTCACCGGCCCGGATCGGCTGGTGATCGACCTGAAAGGGGCGAGCAACGCCGCCAATCTGGCGCGGATCGAGAACAACAGCGAACTGGTGCGCAAGATCCGCCAGAGCACGCCGCTGGAGAAGGGCGGTCTGCGGCTGGTGATGGATCTCAGCTCCGCCATCAAGCCGGTGGTCTTTCCGCTGGCGCCAGCCGGGCCTTATGGCCACCGTCTGGTCATCGACCTGCCTTATGAAGAGAAGCGCTCGGCGGCTGCGGTGCAATCCACGCCTGTCGGTGGCAAGGGCAAGGGGGTGGTGATTGCCATCGACCCGGGCCATGGCGGGGAAGATCCGGGCTCCATCGGCCCGCGCCGTACCTACGAGAAGCGGGTCACGCTGGCGGTCTCCCAGAAGCTGGCGGCGCTGATCGACCGCGAGCCGGGGATGCGCGCCGTGCTGACCCGTCGTGGCGACTACTTCGTTGACCTCAACAAGCGCTCCGAGATTGCCCGCAAGGCCAAGGCCGATCTGCTGGTATCTGTGCATGCGGACAGCTTCCATAACTCCACTCCCCGTGGTGCCTCGGTCTGGGTCTTGTCGACCAACCGCGCCAACCGCGAGATGGGCAGCTGGCTGGAGAAGCAGGAGAAGCAGGGCGAGTTGCTGGGCGGTGTCGGCAAGGTGTTGGCGGAATCCGATCCCAACCCCTATCTGGCGCAGACCTTCCTCGACCTCTCCATGGACAAGTCCCGTGCCGAAGGATATGACGTCAGCCGCCAGATCCTGCGCTCCATGGGCAAGGTTGCCCGACTGCACAAGAAGGCGCCGGAACACGCCAGTCTGGCAGTGCTGAAAGCGCCGGATATTCCCTCTGTGCTGGTGGAGACCGGGTTTATCTCCAACCATGCGGAAGAGAAGCTGCTGGCCACCGCCAGCTATCAGGACCAGCTGGCCCGCGCCATCTTCGAGGGGATCCGCAACTACTACCGTGCCCACCCGACCAAGGGGGCCATGCTGACTGGCAAGGGGCAGGCGAGCCGACCTGCCGCGACCACTCGGTCTGCGCCGGTCGCCCAGCAGCCGGTGAGCCAGCCCAGACAGGTACAGTTGCAGCCGGTGGTGAGTAACAAGATGCCCGCCACTGCCCGCGACGGCGGTGCGGCGACCGGCTCTGGTGCCGGGGTGATCAAGCCTTATTCGGCAGCAGCGCAAGAGACCGGAGCGCCGGTCAGCAGCGTGGGCGACTATGACAAATCGCGGATGCTCCGCCATGTGGTCCAACGGGGCGAGAGCCTCTCCCGCCTTGCCGAGAAGCATGGGGTGAGTCAGTCCACTTTGGTGGAGATCAACCAGCTGCGCAGCCGGGATATTCAGATTGGTCAGACCATCTATATCCCCCAACAGGGGCAGAGCCGCAGTGCCGCTCCCGTTCGCAGTGACGACAAGTCGCAGATGATCCGCCATGTGGTCAAGCGGGGCGAGAGCCTCTCCCGCCTTGCCGAGAAGCATGGGGTGAGTCAGGCGCGGCTGGTGGAGATCAACAAGCTCAAGTCGCGGGATATTCAGGTGGGGCAGGTGCTCTACATTCCGCAAAACTGATGCGCGGGAGCGGGCGATGCCGCTCCCGCTGTTAGCGAATACCATCAGCAAGATTGAAATTCAGGAGCAAGTGATGCCGATCCGTATATTGCCCCCGATTCTGGCCAACCAGATCGCAGCCGGTGGTAATGTGGTGGAGCGGTCCTCCTGGATCGTTAAGGGACTGACCATCCGCAAGATAGAAATTCAGGAGTAAATGATGCCGATCCGTATTTTGCCACCTATTCTGGCCAACCAGATTGCCGCCGGAGAGGTGGTGGAGCGGCCCTCCTCCGTGGTCAAGGAGTTGGTGGAAAACAGTCTGGATGCGGGCGCCGACCGGGTCGAAATCGATATCGACAAGGGGGGCGCCAAGCTGATCCGTATCCGTGACAACGGCTGCGGCGTTGCCAAAGATGAGCTGGTGCTGGCGTTGTCGCGCCACGCTACCTCCAAGGTGGCGACCCTCGATGATCTGGAGGGGATCAACAGCCTGGGCTTTCGTGGCGAGGCGCTCGCCTCCATCAGCTCGGTCTCCCGCCTCACTTTCACCTCCCGCACCGCCGAGCAGGCCGAGGCCTGGCAGGCGCAGGCCGAAGGGCGCGAGATGAACGTCACCATCAAGCCGGCGGCCCATCCGGTGGGCACCACGGTGGAGGTGGTGGATCTCTTCTTCAATACCCCCGCGCGGCGCAAGTTCATGCGCAGCGAAAAGACCGAGTTTGCCCATATCGACGAGCTGGTGCGCCGCATCGCGCTCTCCCGCTTCGATGCCACCCTGATCCTGCGCCACAACGGCAAGGTGGTGCGCCAGTACAAGGCCGCCAATACCGTGCCGGAGCAGGAGCGCCGCCTCGCCGCCGTCTGCGGCACCCCCTTCATGCACCATGCGCTGGCGGTAGAGAGCGAACACAGCGACGTGCGGCTGTGGGGCTGGCTGGCGACCCCGGAGGGGGCAAGACCGCAGAACGACCTGCAATACACCTACGTCAACGGCCGGATGATGCGCGACAAGCTCATCAATCACGCCATCCGTCAGGCCTATGACGAACTGTTGCCTCCCGATCGCTTCGCCGCCTATGTGCTCTATATCGAGCTGGATCCCCGTCAGGTGGATGTCAACGTCCACCCGGCCAAGCACGAGGTGCGCTTCCATCAGGCGCGGCTGATCCACGACTTTATCTTTCAGGCGCTGTTTACCGCGCTGCGTCGTGAAGGGGTCCGCGCCGTGCATCAGGACGCGCCGCTGGCCGAAACCCTGGTCGAGTTGCCGGTCAGCCCGCAGATTGAATATCCCGGTCAGGCGCCACGCCCGGAGTGGTACGGTGCCGAGCACAGCTACCGGGCGCCTGCGCAGGTGCGGGAAGGGGGCGCGGCGCGCGCCAGCAACTATCAACCGCCCGAGCCGCCAAGCCGCGAGGCGATGCGCGGCATGGGGGCGCTGCTCACTGCGTTGCCTATCGCAACGGCTGCTGCGACCGAGCAGCCCACTGACACAGTGCCGCCACCCAAACAGGGGGGATGTCGCGCCCTAACGCTGGTGGATCAGGCCTACCTGTTGATCGAGCGGGATAATCAGCTGGCGCTGCTCTCGCTGGTTCGCGCCGAGCGGGTGCTGCTGCGTCACTGGTTGCTGGAGACCTGGGGCCAGGGGCTGGCGGCCCAGCCGCTGCTGCTGCCGGTCTCCTTCAAATTGCCGAAGAATCTGATCGCGCTGGTGACCGAGCAGGAACGTTTGCTCAAACGCATGGGGCTGGAGTTGAAAAGCGGCGGGCGCGACACCATGATCCTGACTCGGGTGCCGGCCCTGCTGCGCCAGACCGATCTGGTGAGGCTGTTACCCGAATTGCTGCAAATTATCGAGGGCGGATCTGACAGTGATGCTGGCCAGCAGGCTGAAGTATTATGCCAATGGCTGGTAGATCAGGGGATAAGTCGCGAAAAAATATACGATTTTTCAACTGCCAGCCGTCTGCTGACGGAACTTGTGACCGATTTCAGTGACCAACTGGCAGACATTCGCATGGTGCGCCCGCTTTCGCTGGCGACCGTGCTGGAGGAGTTTGAACATGGCGAGTGACTTGCCGACCGCAATTTTTCTGATGGGGCCGACGGCCTCCGGCAAGACGGATCTCGCCATTGAACTGTGCCAGGCATTGCCTTGCGACATCATCAGCGTCGATTCGGCGCTGATCTATCGCGGCATGGATATCGGTACGGCCAAGCCGACCGCCGATGAACTGGCGCGGGCCCCGCACCGGCTGATCGACATTCTTGACCCGGCCTTGAGCTATTCGGCGGCCGACTTTTGCAAGGATGCCCTGCGGGAGATGAAAGAGATCGCCGACCGTGGCCGCATTCCGCTGCTGGTGGGCGGTACCATGCTCTATTTCAAGGCGCTGCTGGAGGGATTGTCCCCATTGCCCTCCGCCGATCCCGCCATTCGTGCCGGGATTGAGGAAGAGGCTGCCCGCCTCGGTTGGCAGGCGCTGCACGACGAGCTGGTGCGCATTGACCCGGTGGCCGGGGCGCGGATCCACCCCAATGACCCGCAGCGATTGAGTCGTGCACTGGAGGTCTATCGCATCAGCGGCAAGACCCTCACCGAGCTGACGCAGGTGCAGGGGGAGGGGTTACCCTATCGGGTGCTGCAGTTTGCCATCGCCCCGAGCGATCGCGCCGTGCTGCATCAGCGGATCGAACAGCGTTTTGACAAGATGCTGCAAGGTGGCTTTGAACAGGAGGTTCGTGCGCTGATGGCGCGCGGCGATCTGAACCCGGATCTCCCCTCCATTCGCTGTGTGGGTTATCGCCAAATGTGGGACTACCTGTGCGGTGAAGTGGGGTATGATGAGATGCGTTATCGTGGCATTGTTGCCACACGCCAATTGGCAAAACGACAGATGACCTGGTTGCGTGGCTGGCCCGACGTGACCTGGTTGGAATCTGGTGAGTCTGGCAATCTCGCCCGCGTGCTTGCTCGCGCTGGTGCGGCTTGACACTCCCTGTATAATCAGGTTGTTATATTGATATTCGGTGTTTAAAAACAACAAACTATAAGGAAAAGAAAAATGGCTAAGGGGCAATCTCTCCAAGACCCGTTTTTGAATGCGCTGCGCCGTGAGCGGATTCCTGTTTCTATCTATTTGGTGAACGGCATCAAACTGCAAGGTCAGATCGAGTCTTTTGACCAGTTTGTTATCCTGCTGAAAAACACCGTTAGCCAGATGGTTTACAAGCACGCCATCTCGACTGTTGTACCGGCCCGTGCCGTCAATCATCACCAGCCCACTCCGGGTGGCGCGGCTGATGAACAGGGTGATGCCGAGGCGTGATATCCCTGGGCGAGTCGACTCGCCAACTCAGATTCATCATGATTCCTGTTAAGGAGCAAGCGCTTGTTTGACCGTTATGAAGCTGGCGAACAGGCCGTTCTGGTGCATGTCAACTTCAGTGATGAGGGTGAGCGGGAGGATCTGGAAGAGCTCAAGATGTTGGTGAGCTCGGCCGGAGTCAATGCGCTGGGGGTCGTGACCACCAGTCGCAGTGCGCCCAGTGCCAAATTTTTTGTCGGCAGCGGCAAGGCTGAAGAGATCGCGTCCCAGGTTCAGATGCTGGCGGCGGACGTGGTGATCTTCAACCATGCCCTGACCCCCGCCCAGGAGCGCAACCTGGAGCGTCTGTTCCAGTGCCGGGTGGTGGATCGAACCGGCCTGATCCTCGATATCTTTGCCCAGCGCGCCCGTACCCACGAAGGTAAACTGCAGGTCGAACTGGCCCAGTTGCGCCATCTTTCCACTCGTCTGGTGCGAGGCTGGACCCACCTTGAGCGTCAAAAGGGCGGGATCGGTCTGCGTGGCCCGGGTGAAACCCAGCTTGAAACTGACCGACGTCTGCTGCGGGAACGCATCAAGGCGATTTTGCGTCGGCTCGACAAGGTGGCCAAGCAGCGGGAGCAGGGACGCCGCGCCCGTAACCGCAACGAAGTGCCGACGGTGTCACTGGTTGGTTATACCAACGCCGGAAAGTCCACTTTGTTCAACCAACTTACAGCTGCCAGCGTGTATGCTGCCGACCAATTGTTCGCAACTCTGGATCCCACCCTGCGTAAACTGGTGATCCGGGATGTGGGTGATGTGATTTTGGCGGATACAGTTGGATTTATTCGGCACTTGCCCCATGATCTGGTCGCGGCCTTCAAGGCGACCCTGCAGGAGACCCGTGAAGCGGATCTGCTGCTGCATGTGGTGGACTGTGCCGATGAGCAGATGCAGGAGAATATCGACTCCGTGCAGCAGGTGTTGGCCGAGATTGAAGCCGATGACAGGCCCCAGCTGATGATCTGCAACAAGATCGACAAGCTGGCGGATCGTCCGGCAGGTCTGGAGCGAGATGACGAGGGGCGCCCGTTGCGCGTCTGGCTGTCTGCCCAGACCGGTGAAGGTTGTGAGCATCTGTTTACGGCGCTGACCGAATTGCTGGCTGGCTCCATGGTGCATCACACCCTGCAGTTGCCTCCTTCTGCCGCGAGATTGCGCAGTGCGCTCTATCAGCTGAAAGGGATTGAGCAGGAAGGTTTTAGCGAGGAGGGTGATTTCGTGCTGGAAGTCCGCTTGCAAGTGGCCGACTGGAACCGCCTCGTGAAACAGGAAGGTGAGAGTTTACAACGCTTTATCAGGCATTGATTCGTCGAAGAAGATGAACCCTTAGGGGCTTCTCAACGTATGATGGCCCGGTAGAGATGATATCCATCCGCATGTATTAATGGAGACGCTGATGGCTTGGAATGAGCCTGGTAACAACGGCAAAGACCGTGACCCTTGGGGGAATAACGGCAAGAATCAGGGACCCCCTGATCTGGATGAAATGCTGCGCAAAGTGAGTCGCCGTTTCGGTGGCTTGTTTGGTGGCGGCAAATCTGGCGGCGATATAGGTCGCTTTGGTATCTCCATCGCGCTGGTTGTGGCTGTGGTGGTGTGGGTCGTCAGCGGCTTCTACACCATTCGCGAAGCGGAGCGTGGTGCCGTGCTGCGGTTTGGCAAGTTTTCCCATATTGTCGAGCCGGGCCTGCGCTGGAAACCGACCTTTATCGATCAAGTGATCCCGGTGGACGTCGAGTCCGTGCGCTCCCTGCCTGCTTCCGGTTTCATGCTGACTCAGGATGAGAACGTGGTACGGGTCGAGATGGACGTACAGTACCGTGTCGTCAATCCCGAGCAGTATCTGTTCAGCGTGACCAATGCCGACGAGAGTCTGGGCCAGGCTACCGATAGCGCCCTGCGCTACGTGGTGGGTCATACCCGGATGGATGACGTGCTGACTACCGGTCGTGAGAAGGTGCGTCAGGAGACCTGGCAGGTGATCGATGGCATCATCGAGCCCTACCAGATGGGTCTGCAGATCGTCGACGTCAACTTCCTGCCGGCGCGTCCGCCGGAAGAGGTGAAAGACGCCTTCGATGACGCCATCTCCGCTCAGGAAGATGAACAGCGCTTCATTCGTGAAGCGGAAGCCTACGCTCGTGAAGTGGAGCCGAAGGCGCGTGGTTCGGTCAAGCGTCTGGAGCAGGAAGCGGAAGCTTACAAATCCCAGATCGTGTTGAAAGCCCAGGGTGAAGTCGCTCGCTTCAACGAGTTGCTGCCCCAGTATCAGGCGGCCCCCGAGCTGACCCGTGAGCGTATCTATCTGGAAACGATGGAAGAGCTCTATCAGCAGGCCAACAAGGTGGTGGTCGACATGCCGGCTGGCAACAACAGCATGATCTACCTGCCGCTCGACAAGCTGTCCGGCAAGCCGAATGCAGCCCAGTCTGATCGTGCCACTGTCGCCCCGGTCGCAGAGCAGGCCCCCGTTTCCAACGAGGGTGCCAACTCTACGCCGACAACGCCGCTGCGTAGCGGTGACCGCTTCAGCTCAGGGAGAAACTGATAGATGAAAAAGCTAGCTATTGGTGCAATCGCTGTCGCGGCCATGGTCTGCTTCTCTTCTGTCTTTATCGTTGATGAAGGTCAGAAGGGGATTGTGGTGCAGTTTGGCAAGGTGAAGCGGGTTGACTCCGGTGAGCCGCGCCTCTATGAGCCGGGCTTGCACTTCAAGGTGCCGCTCATCGACCAGGTTCGCAAGATGGATGCCCGCATCCAGACCATTGACAGCCAGGCCGACCGTTTTGTCACCTCCGAGAAGAAAGATCTGATCATCGACTCCTACGTGAAGTGGAAGATCGAGGACTTCTCCAAGTACTACCTGGCAACCGGTGGTGGCAACAAGCTGCAGGCTGAAGATCTGCTCAAGCGCAAGATCAACAACGGTCTGCGTTCCGAGATCGGTAACCGCACCATCAAGGATATCGTCTCCGGTGAGCGTAGTACCGTGATGGAAGATGCCCTGAAGAAGATGGCGCGCTCCTCCGAGCTCGGTATCAAGGTGGTGGATGTGCGGATCAAGCAGATCAACCTGCCGGTGGAAGTCTCCAACTCCATCTACCAGCGGATGCGCGCTGAGCGTACCGCAGTCGCCCGTGAGCACCGCTCTCAGGGTCGCGAGAAGGCTGAAATCCTGCGTGCCGATATCGACCGCAAGGTGACCGTCATGATCGCCGACGCCGAGAGTAACGCTCGCCAGCTGCGCGGTGAAGGGGATGCGGAAGCCGCCAAGATCTATGCCGACAGCTACAAGAAAGACCCCGAGTTTTTCAGCTTCGTGCGTAGCATGGAGGCCTATCGCAAGAGCTTCGCCGGTGGCAACGACCTGATGGTGTTGAAGCCGGACAGCGAGTTCTTCCGTTACCTTAAGTCTCCTCACGGCACCAAGCAGTAATCGCCACGAGGTCACATTCAAAGGGTCTGCATTGTCAGACCCTTTTGTTTTTGGCGCCAACGCTAGCCATCGACCCGGGTGGCTGGTTGCATTGAAGGAGGTCGGATGCTGACATCCATGCTGATGGGGTTGGGATTGCTGTTGTTGTTCGAGGGGCTCGGCCCGCTGTTGATGCCCAGGGCATGGCAGCAGATGTTGCGGCTGCTGAGCGATCAGCCAGCGGAGCAGTTGCGCCGTATCGGCGGCTCGCTAGTGGTGGCGGGTAGCGTGATCCTCTGGATGCTGAGTCGCTGAGTCTGGCGCAATGCACAGTCCAGCAGATAGCAGACAATAAAAAAGAGGCCGAAGGCCTCTTTTTTCATGCATGTCGTTTACTCAGGCACTGCGCTGCACGGCCATGTGGGCCAGTGTTTCCAGTGCGTGCTTGTGCGGGGAGTCAGGCAGGATGGCGAGAGCGGCAATGGCCTTGTCGGCCTCTTCCCGGGCCCGCATGCGGGAGTACTCCAGCGCGCCGGTACGGTCGAGAATCCCAAGGATCTGCTCAAGATGCTCCATACCGTTGCGGTGCTCGATAGCATCGCGCACCAGTTGACGCTCTTCCGGTGTGCCCACTTCCATGGCGCGCAGCAGCGGCAGGGTCGGTTTGCCTTCGGCCAGATCGTCACCGACGTTCTTGCCCATCTCTTCACTCTGGGAGCAATAGTCCATCACGTCATCGATGATCTGGAACGCGTTGCCCAGATACTTGCCGTAATCGGTCATGGCCTGCTCGACGGGCTCGGGCTGATGGGTCAGTACGGCGGCGAGCCGAGTGGCGGCCTCGAACAGCTTGGCGGTCTTGCAGTAGATGACCGTCATGTAGCTCTCTTCGGTGGTGTCCGGATCGTTGCAGTTCATCAGCTGCAACACTTCCCCTTCGGCGATGGTGTTGGTGGCGTCCGAGAGGATCTCCATGACCCGCAGGTTGGAGAGTTCGGCCATCATCTGGAAGGAGCGGCTATAGAGGTAGTCACCGACCAGCACGCTGGCGGCATTGCCAAACATGGCGTTGGCGGTCTCCCGGCCGCGGCGCAGGTCAGATTCGTCGACCACGTCGTCATGCAG
This sequence comes from Aeromonas sp. QDB62, assembly GCF_027705695.1. NCBI lineage: Bacteria > Pseudomonadati > Pseudomonadota > Gammaproteobacteria > Aeromonadales > Aeromonadaceae > Aeromonas > Aeromonas sp. QDB62. The sequence continues at coordinate 64,146 of NZ_JAPDCD010000027.1, forward strand.
CAGGGTAGAGGTGTGAATGAATTCGATGATGGCGGCCAGTTTCAGGTGATCCTCACCCTCATAGCCCAGCGCACGCGCAGCCATCACGGTCAGCATGGGGCGCATCCGTTTCCCGCCGGCGCTGACAATGTAGAAACCCAGCTGATTGATCAGACTAACGTCGGACTGGAGTCGGGCCAGGATCAGTTCATTGACCGCCGTCATGTCGGCGGCACAGAGCGCACGGATAGTCTGTTGGTCCATAAGTCTCGTAACGTGACAGCAGCAATAACTGCGATTTTAGTAATGGCAGGGATTCTACACGATTTCACAATGGGTTACAGTTAGGCGTTTATCCACGGCGGCAGATATGCGCACAAAATAAACTTTTTGCTAAATTGGCCTTGCCTGAGCAGATCGATTTGCGTAGAATGCCCGCCCATTGTTATAGGTTTTTGCGCATGTCTAGCCTTGAGCAAAAGACATGCCTTTACGGAGTTAATCAAATGTACGCGGTATTCCAAAGCGGCGGAAAACAACACCGTGTGGCCGAAGGTCAAATCGTTCGTCTGGAAAAGCTGAACGTTGAGACTGGCGCTACTATCGACTTCAACGAAGTTCTGATGGTTGCTGCAGGCGACACTTTTAAAGTAGGTGCTCCTTTCGTTGAAGGTGGCAAGGTTGTAGCTGAAGTTGTGGCTCACGGCCGTGGCGAGAAAGTGACTATCGTCAAGTTCCGTCGTCGTAAGCACCATCGTAAGCAAGCGGGCCACCGTCAGTGGTTCACTGAAGTCAAAATCACTGGCATCAGCGCTTAATTAGAGGAGTCCGATAAATGGCACACAAAAAAGCTGGCGGTTCATCCCGCAACGGTCGCGATTCTGAAGCTAAACGCCTGGGCGTTAAGCGTTTCGGCGGCGAAACAGTTCTGGCTGGTAGCATCATCGTTCGTCAACGTGGCACCAAGTTCCACGCTGGCACCAACGTTGGTCTGGGCAAGGATCACACCCTGTTCGCAACCGCGACTGGTAAAATCCTGTTCGAAGTTAAAGGTCCGCTGAATCGTAAGTACGTTAGCATCGTTGCTGAGTAATTACGGACCGCAAGGATCCGAAGCCCCGCCAACAGGCGGGGCTTTTGTTTTTCTGAATAACTGACGAAAAAACGGAACGCAGATGACCCGGGCTCCGACAGGGGCGTGGATTGCCAAGATGCGTATCGCCCGCAGGGGTCTGTACCACTATAATTGCGTATCGGTTTTTCGAATTAAGGTGACGGTTACCTATGAAGTTTGTTGATGAAGTCCAGATTCGAGTCGATGCCGGTGACGGTGGTAACGGTTGTGTCAGTTTTCGCCGGGAGTTGTATGTTCCCAACGGTGGTCCGGATGGCGGTGACGGTGGCGATGGCGGTGATGTCTATCTGCTGGCCGACGAAAACCTCAACACCCTGATCGATTACCGTTTTGAGCGTTTCCATGCCGCCGAGCGTGGCGAGAATGGTCGCAGTGCCAACTGTACCGGCCATCGTGGCAAGGACAAGATCCTGCGTGTGCCTGTCGGTACTCGCGCCAGCGACGAGGATACCGGTGAGCGACTGGGCGACTTGACCACTCATGGTCAGAAGCTGATGGTTGCCAAGGGTGGTTTCCATGGTCTGGGCAACACCCGCTTCAAGAGCTCTGTCAATCGGGCTCCGCGCCAGAAGAGTAACGGTACCCCGGGTGAAGTGCGGACCCTGAAGCTGGAGCTGCTGCTGCTGGCTGACGTCGGTATGCTGGGTCTGCCCAACGCCGGTAAATCGACCTTTATCCGTGCCGTTTCCGCCGCGCGTCCGAAAGTGGCCGACTACCCCTTCACCACCCTGGTGCCGAACCTGGGTGTGGTGCGTGGCGAGAACTCCCGCTCCTTCGTGATCGCGGATATTCCGGGTCTGATCGAGGGGGCCGCCGAAGGTGCCGGTCTGGGGATTCGCTTCCTGAAGCACCTCGAGCGTTGCCGCGTGCTGCTCCATCTGGTGGATATCTGCCCCATCGATGGCTCCGATCCTGCTGAAAATGCCGTGACCATTGTCCGGGAGCTGGAAAAATACAGCCCCGAGCTGGCAGGCAAGCCGCGCTGGCTGGTGTTCAACAAGATGGATCTGATCCTGGAAGAGGAAGCCCAGGAAGTGATGGACCGCGTCAAGGCGGCACTGGCATACGAAGGTCCGGTCTACCAGATCTCGGCCATCAGCAAGGAAGGTACCAAGAAGGTCTGCTATGACATTCTGGATCTGCTGGACACCATGCCCCGTCAACTGGAGCAGGATGCCAAAGAGGCGATCGAGAAGGTCGAGTTCAAGTGGGACGACTACCACAAGAACCAGCTGGCTCAGGCTGAAGCCGAAGCGCTGGCAGCTTCCGTGGCCTTCGATGAAGGGTTGGATGATGACGATTGGGATGACGACGAAGATGACGGTGTTGAAGTCATCTACGTGCGCGACTGATCCTCGTCACTCTCATTGAAAACCGGAGCCTGAACAGGCTCCGGTTTTTTTATATCTATCGAGTCACCGCTCATTAGGTATATTTGTTATGTCACTTATTGTCTGCCATTGATAACCGATTATACTGCCCACCTAAATTAACAATAACGAAACAATCATCTGGCGATGTCGATTGAATCGATATGCGTTGCTGTATCCGGTTGTTTTGATGGAAGGTTTACCTGCAGAAATATTTATGCGCAGATTTCTGCCTTAAAGGCTTGTTTGTGCATTTTTTTAGAGTATTCTTGCGCCCGTTTTTGCCGGTTAATGCATGAATACGCAGGTTGGCCGGGCTAGGGAAAAGTAACATTAGGGCAGTCATATCATGTTGGAAAAGAGTCTCGAAGCACCTGCGGTCAATACCCGCCGTAACTTGTTGATGTTTCTGGTTCCGTCACTCATCGGGATCCTGCTGTTCATGACGCCGGTCGTCTATGACGGTAACGTCACCATTCCGGTGGCCGTGCTGGCCAAGCTGGTGCAGCGGGTGTTTGCCGATTATCTGGTCGCCATGGTCAGCGCAGTGATCACCACCACCATGCTGATGACGCTGATCGCCTGGTTGTTCAAACCGGCGATTCTGGTGCGCCGTCCTTTCCTCAACAGCCTGTTCAATGTCTCCCCTTTCTGGGCCTGCGTGCGGGTCTTGGGCGGTATTTTCGTGCTGCTGACCTTCTTCCAGGCGGGGCCAGAGGTGCTTTACTCGGGCGCAACCGGTGGACTGGTGCTCAACGATCTGTTGCCGGTGCTGTTCTCGGTCTTCATTTTCGCCGGTCTGCTGCTGCCGTTGCTGCTCGATTTCGGGCTGCTGGAATTTGTCGGCACCATGATGACCCGCATCATGCGTCCGGTGTTCCGCTTGCCGGGTCGCTCTGCGGTGGACTGCTTTGCCTCCTGGCTCGGCGATGGCAGCGTCGGCATCCTGCTGACCAGCAAGCAGTATGAAGGCAAGTTCTACACCCAGCGTGAAGCTGCGGTGATTGGCACCACCTTCTCCGCCGTCTCCATCACCTTCTGTCTGGTGGTGATTTCCCAGGTGAAGCTGGAGCACATGTTTGTTCCCTTCTACCTGACCGTCTGTCTGGCGGGTGTGGTTGCTGCCATCGTGGTGCCGCGTCTGCCACCGCTCTGCTGGAAGAAGGACATCTATGCCGACGGCACTCCCCTGTGCCGCAAGCAGGAGGCGGTGCCGCACCAGCACAGCGTGATGAGCTATGGTTTCGAGCGGGCGCTGACCAAGGCTGACAGCATGACCGACCTGGGCGCCGTCGCGCGGGAAGGGGTGAAGAATGCGCTGGATATGGTGTTTGGCGTGTTGCCGGTGGTGATGGCGATCGGCACCTGTGCCCTGATGCTGGCCGAACACACTCCGATCTTCAACTGGCTTGGTGCCCCGTTCGTCCCCTTGCTGGAGCTGCTGCAACTGCCGGAGGCGGAAGCGGCCTCCAAGACCATCATGGTCGGTTTTGCCGACATGTTCATTCCGGCGGTACTGGCCTCGACCATCGAAAGCGAGATGACCCGCTTCGTGATTGCCGCCATGTCAGTGACCCAGCTGATCTATATGTCGGAAGTGGGTGCCCTGCTGCTGGGCAGCAAGATCCCGGTCAAGCTGTGGGAGCTGTTCGTTATCTTCCTGCTGCGCACCTTGGTCACCTTGCCGGTTATCGCCGCGGTGGCACACCTGCTGTTCTGATCACCTCGTCGTGGTGAAAAAGGCCATCCCGCTTGCGGGGTGGCCTTTTTGCATCCGGCGCATTGAGTCACCCGTCAGGCCATCAAGGGCAATTGTGTTCCGTTCGAACATCTCATGATAGAGTGCCCGTTCTGTTAGCAAATTGTGATGCAATGGAGTGTATTTATGTCTGCCATCCCCTATTCCGTACTCGATCTGGTGCCTGTTGCCGAAGGTTCTGTGCCTGCCGAGTCGTTTCGCCGTTCGCGGGATCTTGCCCGCCATGCCGAGGGCTGGGGTTACCAGCGCTACTGGCTGGCCGAGCATCACAACATGCCGGGCATTGCCAGTGCCGCCACCTCGGTGCTGATCGGTCATCTGGCCGAGGCCACCACCACTTTGCGGATCGGAGCGGGCGGCATCATGTTGCCGAACCACTCGCCGCTGGTCATTGCCGAGCAGTTTGGCACGCTGGCCTCTCTCTATCCCGATCGCATCGATCTGGGCCTTGGCCGGGCGCCCGGGACCGATCAGCGCACCATGCGGGCGCTGGGGCGTATGCGCAGTGGCGAGGTGGACGATTTCCCGGCCGATGTGCGCGAGCTGATGAGCTACTTTGGCGACGAGATCGGCGCCGTGCAGGCAGTGCCAGGTCAGGGGCTGCATCTGCCAGTCTGGCTGCTGGGTTCCAGCCTCTATAGCGCACAACTGGCGGCGGCAATGGGCTTGCCGTTCGGTTTTGCCTCCCATTTCGCCCCCGCCATGTTGCTGCAAGCGCTGGAGATCTACCGCAGCCAGTATCGTCCCTCTGCTCGCTGGCCCAAGCCCCATGCGGTGGTCTGCATCAATATGATCGCCGCTGACACTGAGCGGGAGGCCCGCTTCCAGTTCACTACCGTGCAGCAGCAGTTCTTGCGCCTCCATCGCGGCGATGCGGGCAAGCTGCCTGCGCCAGTCGTCCAGCTTGGCGACGAGTGGGCACCCCGTGAGCTGATGGCGATGGAGCAGACGCTTGCCCGCTCTCTGGTGGGCGACCCGGAACAGGTTCGTCACGGTCTCAAGGCGCTGCTGGCGGAAACCCGTGCCGATGAGCTGATGTTCAATGGCCCCATCGTCGACCATCAGGCCCGGCTGCGCTCCTTCGAGATCGCCGCCGAGCTGATGCAGGGTCTTTAATCCATGGTTTGAGCCTCGGTAAACGCTATCTTGAATAACCTGAACTCGGGATAAAAAACGGCGTAAAAAATGAACTCAATGCCCGTTCCAAGATCTGATCCTGCAGTGACAA